>JAAXIL010000087.1 GCA_012270355.1 Psychrobacter sp. | reverse complement strand
ATCAAAGTCAGTCAGTTTATTATTAAGTTGTTCGATTTCAACATTTTGCTCATTGATTGCGGTTGCTAATTCTTGGCGATAGGTGAGTGTTGCCCCGGTGTCTTGTAAGGTTTGTTTAAGTCTTTTGCCTAAATGTTTTAATGTCGAGATGGTGTCATCCAATTCGGAAAAGTGGGCATTGGCATCGAGATAAGCCATTGTTTCGCTAAGTTGAATTTTTGCCTGTTGTGGCTCATGTGGGGTGGCAGAGTGTTGCTCGGTTAATTCGGTGCTGCCGTCTGTCAGTCCGTTTTTACGTTGCTGAAGGTTTGTTAAATGATGCTGAGTTCGACTAATCTCTATGTCAATTTGGCGTATCTGTTTGATATGCGGTAGGCTGGTTTCCAAACGAGTGTGAGCGTTTGATAAATTCTGCTCTGCGGTGGATTGTTGCTCGGTTAAGCTAGTGAGCTGAGCATCAAGCTTGGGCAACTCGGCTTCAATTTTTTTTATTTCAGCGTGTGTGTGAGTCGCCTGCTGTCTAGCATGAGTGAGTTTAGCGTAGTCGCTTTCAAGTTCTAAGGCTTGCCGTGCTTGCTTAAGACGCTGGCGGTCTGGTGAAAAGGTTTGCCAATCCGCTTCCAGTCTATCTAACGATTGCTGATGCGTGTTGATTTGTGTGCTTAACTGCTTAATTCTCTCCAGCCAATAAAGTTGCTCGGTGACTTCGCTCAAACGTTTTTCTTGCTCATCTAGCTCGGTTTGCCCCTGTTGTTGTGCGGTGATTAACTCAGCTTCTTCTGCCTCGGTGAATAGCGTCATGCCCGACAGTGTTGCCGACAATTCGCTAAGTTTGGCTTCCTCTAATCGTTTGCGTTCATGCACTCGGCTTGAGATGGTGGCGTAAATATCTACACCCGTGATTTTCTCTAGAATATCCGCCCGTTCGTCACCACTGGCGGTTAGAAATGCCGAAACACTACCTTGCGCCAGCAAAATCGAGCGGGTGAATTGGTCAAAGTCCATGCCCAGCAAATCGATGATTTTGCTTTGCGTGCGTGACAGTTTTTCTTCTAAAATTTTATCTTTGTCTTGACCGCTGTTAATTATAGCCACTTCATGCGTGGCGTCTTGCAAGTTGCCATTTGGCTTGCCATACGCTCGACGTTGTCCCCAACGACAGCGGTAGCCCGTACCGTCAAGTTCAATCACAACCTCGCTAAAACACTCGCCTGTCTGCCTTGTCATAACCTCGTTTGTGGTCTTACTAATGCTACCGATGCGAGGCGTTTTGCCATACAACGCAAGGCATAACGCATCGAGCAAGGTGGTTTTACCTGCCCCCGTCTGCCCGGTAATGGCAAAAATGCCCTCGTTAACAAACGCCTCATCGGTGAAGTCAATGTGCCATTCGCCTTTAAGCGAATTAAGATTTTTAAGACGGAGTTCAAGAAGTTTCATATGTGATATTAAGTCATCGGATTTTATTTACTGAACTTACGCATGGATTTGTATTTAGCACTCGGTAATCATTTGTCTTGCTGGCGTTTATTTTGCCATTACGTCGTCATGCTCGATCTCATATACAATCTCACGATAAGCTTGGGTCAGCTCCTCATGTTGCGATTCATCAACATGATTAAGTTCTAAGCATTTTTCAAACACCTCATACACGCTTAACTCATCTAGCGTAATCGACTCGCCCAATGAATTTTGTCGCATGGCGTCAGCGGTTTTTTTTGGATTTTTAATTTTCAAAGCGTCGTGTGGGGTGTGGGTTAGTATCTCATTGATGGTTTGATTCAGGTCAGCGATGATCTCATCACCCGAATAGATCACTTCCAGCCACAACGCAGGCTCTTTGGGCAGTTGCTTTAGGGTGGTTTCGATGACTTGCATGTCACCTTTTATTTGGCGAAGTGGTTGCCAGCAGGGCACGGGTAGGGCATAAATTGCGAGTAGGGAGTGATGCTCGTTTGCAGAATCAGGCGTGTGGTGATGAATGAGGGTTAAACCGTCAATTTGTTTAGGTGTATTCGCTTCATTGTCTCCACCCTGCAAATCATTGTCTAAACCACTGTCTAAGCCACTTTCTAAATCATTGTCTAAGCCATTGTCTATCGTGCTAAATAAATCATCCATCCACATATCAGACGGCTTGCTGGTTGATTTGGGCAAAACGGTGTTGGGGGTGTTAATTGCGTCTGGCGTGACAGACATAACAGACGTGTCAGTCGAAGGCTGAACGGATGCTTTTTTGCTATCTATATCGGCATCGTTTTCTTCAATAATTGCTTCTTTGCTTTCTTCCCCAAATCGCAGCA
>JAAXIL010000059.1 GCA_012270355.1 Psychrobacter sp. | reverse complement strand
ATGGGCTAATTGCCATACATTTGGTGTCGGATACTGGAATTCGCCAGTGATGCGATGGCTAAATGTTGTCACTTATCGATGATAGCATGCGTGTTCGCTTATTTGTTGTGACTCGATTTTTGTGATTAGTGCCTCAGTTACGTGTCTATGTCACTTATTTTATGCAAATGACATAGCGACATATCGGATATAGGATTTTAACCATGCGTAAAGACATTCACCCTGAATACCAAGACGTGTTGTTCCATGATACCAATGCGGACGTATACTTTTTGACCCGTTCAACCGCCAAGACCAAAGCCACACGTGAGTATGAGGGTAAAGAGTACCCTTACTATCCACTTGATATTTCAAGTGCCTCGCACCCATTCTACACGGGCGAACAACGTAAAACGTCGAACGAAGGACGTGTTGCTAGCTTCAACAAACGCTTTGGTGCGTTTGCTGGTCGTAGCAAAAAGAAAGCAGACGACAACGATAGCGAATAAGCTAATTTTATTGCTTGATGAATAGAAAACACCGCTCTGTTTGGGAGGTGTTTTTTTTGAACTTTTTTTCGTATTATAGGCACGAAAAAAACCACGGCATCATACCGTGGTTTTTTTCAATCTAAGCGATTTTTGATAAAAATGCTTATGGACTGTTTTTCAAATAGCCAACTCAATCACTGCATCACCAGATATTCAAAGGCTGATAGCGCTGCTTTAGAACCCTCGCCCATCGCAATATTAATTTGCTTAAACGGCACGGTAGTCACGTCACCGCAAGCAAAGATGCCTTTACGATCAGTTTGGCAACGCTCGTCAATCTCAATTTCGCCAAAGCGGTTGACATCGACAAAGCCTTTGACAAATTCTGAGTTTGGCACCAATCCGATTTGTACAAACACCGCTGACAAATCAAGCTCTTTAACCTCGCCTGTGTCACGCTCTTCATAAACAATCGAAGTCACTTTACCATCAGTGGCTTTAATCTCTTGCGTAGCAACAGAGGTTAAAATGTCGATGTTGTCTTTTTCTTTGGCTTTGTTAATCAGCACTTGGTCGGCTTTAAGCGAGTCGGCAAATTCAAACACCGTGACGTGCTTAACGATACCTGCCAAGTCAAGTGCTGCTTCAATGCCTGAGTTACCCCCACCAATCACCGCCACGTCTTTGCCTTTGAAGAAAGGACCATCACAGTGTGGGCAGTACGCCACGCCATTACCGATGTTCTCTTCTTCCCCCGGCACGCCAAGCTTACGCCACTGAGCCCCTGTCGCCAAAATGATACTGCGGGTGTCAAACCCCTCGCCAGTGTTAAGATGGATGCGGTAGTTTTCGTCTGGCGTTTCGCTCAACTCTTTGACGCTCACATGTTCTTTGACCGTGATGTCATATTCTTTGAGGTGCTTGTCGAAATTGGCTGACAATTCGCCACCTGTGGTCAATGGCACAGAAATCAGGTTTTCGATGTCTTGCGTGTCTTTGACTTGTCCGCCAATGCGGTCAGCCACGATGGCGACTTTTAAGCCTTTGCGAGCGGTATAAATCGCTGCTGCCACGCCAGCAGGACCGCCACCGATGATGGTCACGTCTTGCTGCTCTAACTGCTCGGCATCGTCTTCACTGACCTCGCTTAACAAATCAGGGTATTCATTTTGCAATTTATCGATGATTTTGGCAGTGTCAACCTTACCATTCATAAAGGGTTTGCCATTTAAAAATACGGCTGGCACGCCTTGAATGTTATTGGCTTCCACCTGCTCTTGGAACAATGCCCCATCAATCATCTCATTGCTGATATTGTCGTTCAGCAACGCAAACTGGTTCAACGCTTGCACCACGTCTGGACAGTTATGGCAAGATAACGAAACATAAGTTTGGAATTCAAGCGGTTTGTTAATGCGTTTGACAAGTTTTTGAATGCCTTCGTCAAGTTTTAACTCACTACCGCCTGCTTGCAAAATTGCCAGAATTAGCGAGGTGAACTCATGTCCACCGGGGATGCCACTAAAGACAATACCAGTATCCGAATCATTGGTCATGATTTTAAAGCTGATAGGGCTTGGCAAACTGGCATCGCTCGCACTGGCTTCAAAATTAATTTTGTCGCTTGTGGCAGCAATCTTGCTCAAAAAATCAACCAGCTCTTCCCGTTTATCATGCTCACCTGCCCCTAACACGAAGGTGATAGGTCGGGTCATTTTTTCGCTGTAACTTTTGATGGCGTCAAGTAAAGATTGGTCTAACATAGGAGTTTCCTTGTAGTCGTAAATCATTATAAAAACATGAATTATCATGCACCGTTTGGGATGACGCTATTATTCAAAATTTTCCGCCTTGCGACAATCTGAGAATGTCAAACGCTATGATTTGTTTAACTGAATAACTTTTGGTAATATTTTTATTTTATAAAACGTTACTAATGTACATGTTCGTAAACTTGCTACACTAGCCTAGCCTAGCCTTTTTACCAAACTTTTTGCTACAATCAAGGCAACAACCCGTTACCCCATCAACACCAACCAACACAAGGAAATTGTTATGTTTCATGAACACCGTGACCTCATCAGTGAACTCAAAAATACCGACACGCATTTTGCCAAAATGTTTGATGAGCACAATCAGCTCGACACCGAGATTGATAAATTAGAAAACGACGTGGTGAAGCACGCCAGCCGATCGGATGAAATCGAAGAGAAAAAGCGTCGTAAATTGCACCTAAAAGATGAAATTGGGCGTTACTTACAAGAGAAAAGCTTGGAAGAATAGAGTAAAGCTCAATAGTCTAAAGCGTTTACATTATAGAACCTTATCTACGGATAGGGTTTTCTCTTTTTAATGACAATCACAGTCAATGACACATCGCCAAACAACAAACCGCTAGTACCAAAGCCTAGTATCAGAGCATAGCAACTTAAGCCTTACTTTCCCCACGATGACTTAAGCATCGCTTATTCCCGCCACATTTATGCTAAGATAACGCATTACACCTCCTAAGATAAACGACAATACGGCAAGCCATGACCAAAAACAGCACTTGGAACGATCCCAACGCCTCGCAAGAAGCCCAACAGTATGACAATCCCATTCCCAGCCGTTTGCTCATTTTGCAGACGCTTGCTGACAAAGGGGCGGATAAACAGGGCATGACCGAAGCAGAATTGGCGGGCGTGTTTGGCATTGAAGATGCCGAGCGGTTTGAGGCGTTGGGCAACCGCCTAAATGCAATGGCTCGGGACGGGCAAGTTCGCCGTGAAGGTCGTCCTTGGGTGTATCGTGCCGTCAGTGCAGACGACGTGGTCACGGGTACGATTTCAGCTCATGCCAAAGGGTTTGGCTTTGTGGTGCTGGACGACATGCCCGATTTGTTTTTGCACGAAAAGCAGATGCGATGGGTGTTTAATGGCGATACGGTCAACGCCATCGGCACGTCGAGCGACAATCGAGGACGCACCGAAGGACGCATTTTAGAAGTAACCGAGCGTCAGCAAAGCCAGTTTGTTGGCACACTCGATAAAGACGATGAAGGTTATATCGTCAGCCTTGCCAGCCCGAATACGCATCAGCCCATTACCGTCTCTGAGCAGAATGTGAATGACATGGGGGCAAAAGTTGGCATGCCTGTGCGGGTCGATATTCTCGACTTTCCCAACCAACATGAATTTGCGTCGGGCAAACTGATTGAGGTGATGGACGACGACAACGATCGTGAAGTCATCATCGAAACTACGTTGCTCAACTATGACATTCCGCATGAATTTTCTGAGGCGGTACTCAAGCAAGCCAATAGCTACAATGAGCCGACTGCCAAAGACATCAAAGGACGCACCGACATTCGTGACTTACCAATGGTCACCATTGACGGCGAGGACGCACGGGATTTTGACGATGCGGTATTTGCCGAAAAACGCTCGGGCGGAAACTATCGAGTGGTCGTCGCCATTGCCGACGTGAGTCATTATGTCACGCCAAATTCTGCCCTTGACCACGAGGCCTATGAGCGTGGCACGTCGGTTTATTTTCCGCATCACGTTGTGCCGATGCTTCCTGAAGTGTTGTCTAACGGATTATGCTCGCTCAATCCAAACGTGGACAGATTGTGTATGGTTGCGGACATCAAATTGTCTCGAGCGGGCAACGTCACAGGCTATGAGTTTTATCCTGCGGTCATGCACTCGCAAGCTCGCCTGACCTACAATCAAGTTAATGACTATTTCGATGGACATAACGAGCGAGTACCCAAGTCGCTGACGGACAATAAGGACGTCAAAAAATCCATCGACGTGTTGCACCAGCTTTATGGCGTCCTCAGCAAAAAGCGAGAAGAACGTCATGCGATGGAATTTGAAACTACTGAAACATATATCAAATTTAATGAGGAAGGCGGGATTGATGCCATCGTGCCACGCACTCGGGGCGATTCGCACAAGCTGATTGAAGAAATGATGCTTCTTGCCAACACTTGTGCGGCAAACTTTGCCCTAAAACATGAGTTGCCCGTGTTGTATCGCAACCACGATAAGCCCGACGACGAAAAAGCAGGGCGAATCCACGAATACGCCAAAAATTTCGGTATTGACTTCCCGCAACAAAACCCCACGCAAGCCGATTACCAACGCTTTATCGATGCCACTCGAGAGCGTCCCGATGCGGTTAGCATTCACAGCATGTTGTTACGGTCAATGATGCAAGCAAATTATGCCCCTGACAACATCGGGCATTTTGGTTTAGCCTACGATGAATACGCTCACTTCACCTCGCCCATTCGTCGCTATCCAGACCTCATGCTACACCGTGCCATCAAAGCCAAAGTGACGGGTAAAAAGCAACCTGACATGGACTTCACGTTAGACGAAGCGGGCACACAAACGTCGGACACCGAACGCCGAGCCGAACAAGCGTCTCGCTTCGTCGAAAGCTGGCTCAAATGTCATTATATGAAAGACCATGTGGGCGAAGAATTTGATGGCGTGGTGACGACGGTGACCAATTTTGGTTTATTCGTCACCTTGACTGAGTTGTTTATCGACGGACTGGTGCACATTTCTAACGTGGGCGATGACTATTTTGTCTATGACGAAAAACAGCAACAACTCATCGGCAAAGATAAAGGCACGTTGTTCGGCTTGGGCGATATGGTGCGGGTGCAAGTGGCAGGCGTGAACATGGACTTGCTACAAATTGACTTTGAGCTGATTGCCAAACTCAAAGCCAGTCAAATGAACCAAAAAAAATCCACGAAGTCATCTAACGCTAACTCAGCAAAACCGTCTGACAACAACGCCTCACAAGATGCCGAGGACAAACCAAAAAAAACGTCATCTCGTCGTCGCTCACGGGGCGGACGTAAAAAATCCTAACCGCTTAAAACTTAATAACCATAAAAATATAACTTGTACTGTTTAAGGAATCGTTATGCCATTCGATTTAGACCATAAAAACAATCCAACTCATAACCCAAATCAAAAATATATCACTCAACTATCCATGCTTATGGTTGCTAGTTTGATGACCTTACCTGCCCTCGCCCATCCTGGACACGATGCCCCCACAACTGTTGGCTCGGCATTTATGTCAGGGGCGTTGCATCCGTATGGCGGACTTGACCATATTTTGCTGGCTGTAGGTTTTGGTTTACTGATGGCACGATGCATCAAAAATGGGGGCATATATGGTGCGTTAACCTTAGTTGCCTCGTTGATTGTTGGCTTTGCGGTCAGCTTTGTCATGCCGACTTCCTTGGCAAGCATGGTGGAATGGGGCATTTTAGCATCGGTCATCGTGACCGCCATTGCCTTGCTTCAAGACAAACGATTCTTTGCGTTAGTCGGTGTTGGGGCATTGGCGGTGTTTCACGGCATGGCGCACGGTTTTGAATTACCGAGCGGAGCATCATCCCTTGGCTTTGCGTCAGGCATGGTCATTGGCATGTCACTACTCTATGCTGTCGGTTTAATTATCGGTCACTTCATATCAGATAACCTACCTGCTCAAGCCAAACGTCATTACATTGTTGAAAAATTACTGGCGGTGCTCGGTTTGGGGGCATTGTTTTTAGGGTAAATGAACTTAGGATAGGTAAATGAACTTAGGATAAGTGTTTTTAGGCTAAATAGTTTTGGAAGATTTTAGAAAAAGTGCTTAACCGAATTGCAACTTAGTCCTATTTCACTTGTGCCGAGTATTTGCTATTTTTAATAGGAAGCCAACGTAGTCATTGTTAAATCAATTCGGCAAAAGGCAAGCGATAGTTTTATTGGTTTACCTAACCAATAACTTCAAACCAGCCTAGTCATTTAACGATTTATTTTGACGCTCGCTATGTTTTAGCACTATGGCTTTGATTTTTAGCTTATTAGTTTAACTCTAACCAAAAAGGAATTTATTATGTCAGTTGCAAAAAATATCGAAGTATCCAGCACATCAACCACCAGCTTTGAAGACGCCATTCAAAAAGGCATCAATCAAGTATCTAAAACCGTGAAAAACGTGCAAGGTGCATGGATTAAAGAGCAGAAAGTGGGTATAGAAAACGGATCAATCAATAAGTACCATGTGATCATGATTGTCAGCTTTGTGATAGATGGCTCAGAAGATATGGGTTAATTTAATAGCCAGTTGAATTTAGACAAACAAAAAACCGCTTTATTTAAAATAGAGCGGTTTTTTTTATGGAACTCGTTTTTGGTTGTTGACTACTTCAATCCTACGACCGCACTGATTGGCAAATGATCTGACAACGTATTCCAAGGTTTGCCCGTATGCACCCACGCTTTTTTGACGGTGAGGTTACGCACATAAATGCGATCAAGACTGAGCACAGGCAAACGGGAAGGGAATGTAGGCAATAGCTTGTCATGCACACACATAAACGCCTCTTCCATATTTAGGCGGTTTGCCAGTTTCTCGCAAGATACCTTTTTCCAGTCGTTAAAATCACCCGCCAAAATGAGCGGTTGATTTTGGTCAATACTGTCATTGACGTATTCGGTAATTGCATCGTATTGTTTTTCTCGCCCGCCTTCGAGCAAGTTTAGGTGTGCACATAGCACCACCACAGGCACATCCCAACCTTCAGGCTGAATTTCACAATGCAACACGCCCCGTTTTTCAAGGCGATTGACGGTGATATTCACATTGTGTTTGGGATCAAGCGGATGCCGAGACAATACCGCATTGCCATGATGCCCATGCCCATATTCTGAATTTCTGCCGTAGCTGTCATCAAGGTTTAAGTATTCCCCGAACCATTCATGTTGCGATTGCTCAGGAAACTCGTTGAATTTAAGCATCCGTTTTAGGTTTTCGCCCTGCACTTCTTGCAAACACAAAATATCGGGCGACACAGATTTCAACCCGTCAGCAATGCCCCTCAGCACCACCTGCCGATTGAGCATGTCCATACCTTTGTGAATGTTATAACTGGTGATGGTGAGGTCGCAGGCGGTCATAAAACCCTATTTTTTTGTTCCAATCAGCGGGGGCACGTCTTTGGAACTGTTTTCAAAGCTAATTGGTTTGGTGAGTTCGGCTTTAGCTTGATTCAGCGTTTGCGTGGGGGGCAATTCGTGCATGAGCGTGAAGTAACCCAATGCCACGATATTGACAATAACCAATCAAATAAATACATACGGCATGATGGTATAATCGTAATCAATTAATATCGCAAATCAACAACAAATGTTTATTTAAGCATAAAATGCCGAGTTATTCCAAAGCATCTATCGATCAAACTGAGCCTTCTTCTATTAATTTCCGCTCGCTCTGCTCTTGCGTCAACGTATCGGCAACGATGGTTTGGGTGAGTGGTTTGGCGGGCCACCGCATGATAAATCTTGCACCGCCCAGCTCAGGACTTTCATCGACGCTCATCTCACCATGAAACCAAAACGCAATGCGAGACACAATCGACAATCCCAAACCATAGCCACCTGACGCTCTGGTGCGAGAGTCATCAAGGCGAGCAAATGGAATGAACACCTTGTCCCGATCCGCTTCGGGAATGCCCTGCCCATCATCTTCGACGCTGACGAACGCTTTACCCCTTCTCACGCCAGCACTCACGATGATTTTGCCATCGGCATAGCGTAAAGCGTTGCCCGCCAAGTTTTGTATCACCCGATGCAAGTAGCGATGATCCGCCACTGCGGTAACCTTGGCGGACGGCGGATTACCTACCACCTCGATCGGCTTGCCCAGTGCATTGGTTTCTCGCACGATTTGATCAATCAAATCCTTCAAGTTGACCGCTTCCATGTCCAATTTAGGCGAGCCTTCCTCAAGTTTGGCATAGGTCAAAATCTCATCAATCAAGCTATTGAGCGACTCAATATCCTCATCAATAAAATTCTTTTGCATCTCACGCGAATCGGCATCATCGGTATCTGCCAGCATGTCCACCGCAAAACGGATGCGAGCCACCGGTGTTCTAAGTTCATGCGACACCGCCCGAGTCAACTCGCGTTGCGACTCAATCAAACGTTTAATGTGCTGAGTCATGGCATTAAATGTCGCCCCCAAACGAGCAATTTCATCTTGTCCGTCGAGTTGCACCCGAGCATCCAAGTTACCGTCACTCACCTCATTGACGCCCGATTGAATCAACTGTAGCTTTCGTTCAAGCGGAAAAATCAGAGCATACACCCCAAGGCTAATCAAAAACATACTGATCAACACCACACTGATGATAAGGTTAAACGGGAACCACTTAAACAGTTTCACCGGACCCATCACCACTGCCACATCTCGTACTTGCGTCGGAGCAAGCACCCGAATCGACGAATCATCTATACGCGTACTGTCCCGAAACAATATAACCACTTCATTGCCCCGAATCCGACGAAGCTGATCATCATCGAGCCCCAACCGATCAACATCATCCAGCATCAACGGAAACGAGAACTGCTGACCAATCTCGTTTAACCGAGCTTGTTTTAATTCTCGCGTTGGATACTGTGACAAATCATTGAGTAACAAGATTGCAATCGCCCGCACCTTCTGCTCGGTCACTTGACTGATGCGTACCGAAATCACCTTATTTTCATCCGCAATCGGCTGAAAAATATCGGCAAAACCCGAGTTGTTGGCGACCCGCACTACCGTTTTGCCCTGCTCAATGCGTTTTCGCTCACTGGCAGTAAACTCAAGGCTATCAACAGACTGCAACGCAAACTTATCACCAAAAAGTCGACTGACATCATTAAGCCAATACTGACGCTGAGTCGCCGACGGTTGTTCAACAAGCCCCGAACTCACCAGTGACATTGCCCCCGACGCCATCGACTCTCGATAGCTTTGAATGCGTTCTTGATTGATGGTTTCAATCAACAATTGAGCGAACAATGCCACACACAAACACACGAGCAATAGCCCCGCATAAATCCGCAAGAAAATACTGTGTTTGAGGGAATTAAGAAACGGCATAGAGGCGAGGATTGAAATATGAATGTACGATAAAACTTAGAAAGGTGCGTCAAACGCACCCTACTCACTGAAAGCTAAATAACTTACTTACAAAACCTAATTCCCTTCCTTCACAAACAAATAGCCTTTGCTTCGCACGGTTTTGATACGTTTTGGATTTTCAGGATCATCGCCGATTTTAGGACGAATGCGAGAAATCCGCACATCAATCGAACGATCTTGCCCGTCGTATTCGATGCCTCTTAGACGCTCAAAAATGTCCTCACGCGATAAAATTCGACCAGCGTTTGATGCCAATAACCATAGCAGATCGTATTCTGCACTGGTAAAGTCAACAAGCTCATCGTTGAGTGACACCGAACGTCCGCCGTTATCGATGACGAGTTCACCAAACTCAAGGCGTTGTGGCACTTCTTCGGATGGGGCATTTTCCGAACGGCGAAGCAATGCACGAATTCGAGCCAGTAGCACCCGAGGTTGGGCAGGTTTTGCTACATAGTCATCTGCCCCCATCTCAAGCCCAAGCACTTGATCCATGTCCTCTGTACGAGCCGTCAACATTAAAATCGGCTGATGATATTGCGGACGTACTTCACGGCAAACGGTCAAACCATCGCTACCCGGCAACATCACATCGAGCACCACAAGGTCGGGCTGTTCACTGATGATACGACGAATGGCACGATTGCCATCGGTTTCAATCGCAACGTCCATACCATTTTTTACTAAATAGTCTTGCGTCAACATAGCAAGACGCTCATCGTCTTCAACGATTAAAATTCGAGGGGTTTGATCTTCTTCAGGGGTCACTGACATGGATTTTCCTTAATTAATTTTACTTAGGTTTAAAAGCCCATAACTCGTAATCATAGCATGATAATTAAGCAGAATGAAAAATAAAATTTGGTCGAATTTGACCCAGTGAATAAAAAAACAGCCGTGCTTAGACGACTGTTTTTAACATAGATTAAGTGCAATCACACCAACACGCTTTTAAGCTCGGTTGCGGTATTTACGGATGGTTTGCAGCTGAGCTGCCGACTCAGCGAGTGAGGCCAATGCCGCATTGGTTTGTAAATTATCAGATTGATTAGTGAGCATTTGTTCAGCTTGCTTACGGGCTTCTTCGATTTTGGCTTCGTCCAAATCGTTGGCACGAGACGCCGTATCTGCCAATACGGTGACGACTGTGGGTTGAATTTCAAGTACCCCACCCGATACATAAATGACTTCTTCGCTACCATCAGGTGTTTGAATTCGCATTGAGCCAGGTTTCAACAAGGTAATCATAGGCGTGTGTCCAGCTAATACCCCAATCTCACCTTCCGTACCTGTGCCAATCAACATACTGATTTCGCCAGAATAAATCTCTTCTCGAGCACTAACTATTCGGCATTGCAACGTTGCCATCATATTGTCCTATAATTTTTAAACCACTCAACTTTTTAAGCCACTGAATTCAAGTTATGCGGCAGATTTCAACTTCTCAGCTTTCGCAACGACTTCATCAATGCTACCTGCCATATAAAAGGCTTGTTCAGGCAAATCATCATATTTACCATCTAAAATGTCACGGAAGCTGGCAATTGTATCTTTTAGTGATACATATTTACCTGGTGCACCTGTAAAGACTTCAGCAACGTGGAACGGTTGTGACAAGAAACGCTGGATTTTACGGGCTCGATATACCACCAACTTATCTTCTTCTGACAATTCGTCCATACCCAAAATGGCAATAATGTCTTTAAGTTCTTTATAGCGTTGCAACACTTCTTGAACGCCACGAGCCACGCTGTAATGCTCTTCACCAATCACTTGTGGATCAAGCTGACGTGAGGTTGAATCGAGCGGGTCAATCGCAGGATAAATACCTTGTGATGCAATATCACGGCTTAGTACAACGGTCGCATCTAAGTGAGCAAACGTAGTTGCTGGCGAAGGGTCAGTCAAGTCATCGGCAGGAACGTAAACTGCCTGAATTGAAGTAATCGACCCAGTTTGCGTTGAGGTAATCCGCTCTTGCAATACGCCCATTTCTTCAGCAAGCGTCGGCTGATAACCTACTGCCGATGGCATACGTCCAAGCAATGCAGAAACTTCTGTACCTGCAAGCGTGTAGCGATAGATGTTATCGACAAACAATAGAACATCACGTCCTTTGCCTGTTGTTTCATCTTTTTGGTCACGGAAATATTCCGCCATGGTTAGACCCGTCAGAGCAACACGCAAACGGTTACCTGGTGGCTCGTTCATCTGACCGTAAACCATCGCAACTTTAGACTTAGTGAAGTCTTCAACGTTAA
>JAAXIL010000035.1:7014-11729 GCA_012270355.1 Psychrobacter sp. | reverse complement strand
TGCTATCGTTCTGTAAAACTTCTCACCTTTCAGGAAACGTTTTGTCCAACACAGACTTTATCCCAAAAATCAATTTTTTCTACATTGACGATACGCTCAGTCGAAACGGGGTGCTCGACCCCATCAATCAAGCGTTGCTGGAAGCATTAGCCCAAACGGACGTAAAAGTGGTCATTGCCACTGGTCGCCCCAAACCTTTTATGCCTGATGACGTACTGGCATTGGTAGATGCCGGCATTTTTGATGCCATTATTTGAACCAATGTACAATATAACTTCAAGAAAGATGGAATCATCAGCCATTACCCCTTAACCCCTGAGCAAACCGATGGCATGGCAAACTTGTGCGAAACGGCAGACCTTGTCTATAAGTTTGATTCGGCAGAGCATTTGGCATGGGCGAGCATTGATGACCACTTTTATGCCCTTATTAAAGACCGTCCGCATGCCGTTGTCGATAAAGACTATCGCAACAGCCACACGGTTTATCAATGTTCGGTATTTTTTACCACGCCTAAAAACGCCGATGAACCGTCCCAAACGACTCAAAAAAACGTCAGTACGTTAGATGCAGATGCCCTCGCCAAACAAAGTTTAAAGCTAGTGATGTGGCATCACATGGGCGGGGACATTTTGCCTGTCGATGCGTCAAAAGCCCGAGCGGTGCAAGATGTGTGCGATTATTTTAATATCAGCGTTAATGAAGCAATGGCATTTGGTGATGGGTTCAACGATATTGAAATGTTTAAGTTGGGCGGCCATGCCGGCGCAATGGGCGAGGCCGAGCCGTCATTAAATGAGCACGCCAACCAAGTTACAGGCATGATTGAAGAGGGAGGGATTGAGACGGTAATTAAAGAATTTGGGTTGATTTAGCGTTTATTTGAAAGCGTTAAATATACACCGTTTTAATCACATCATAAGCAGGCGTTTCAAATGGGTGCGAGGCTTTTAGTGCGTCGATGACCGCTTGTAATCTATCATCGGCAACGACCATTTCCACCCGCCATTCGTCTAGCGTTTCAAGTTTGCCTTGTGTGCCTGTGTGTGGGTCACTGCCAACCATCGGCACAAATTGTCCAATGCCTTGAACTTGCCAGCAACAGTTAGAGTAATTTCCAATCTGCCCTGCCCCGGCATCAAACACCGCAGTTTTCACCGCCTCTAAATGGCTATCAGGCACGAAAAAGGTGAGTTTATACATACTGATTTCCGCCTTAATTAATGATTATGACATGAGAGTTTCGATAGCGACTTATGCCCTGCCCACACATATCGCAATAGCCAATCTTTGGCATCACCTGCATAATCAATACCAATGCGGGGGCGAAGTTGTACAGGAGGCGAGCAACCATCGTCCTCAAACCATAGTCCAGTGTCTGGAGCGACAGGTAACTGATTAAGGTCACGGGTAATATTTAATCGGTTGGTCAGTTTGCCCGGTCCCGCCAAGTTTTTGTGATGGGTCATGGAGGCGACCAATTCAGGCTGATTGTTTTTCAAAATAGCATTGCTGACAATGCACTCATCAAAAAACCCTGCCCGTATCAGTACCGATTCAGGCGACTCGGCACGGCTAGTCACGACGTTAAGCATATGATGCACGCCATAGGTCAGATAGATATAAAAAATTCCGCCCGCCTCGTACATGACTTCGGTGCGTTTGGTACGCGTGCCAGCATGGGTGTGGCAAGCAGGATCGTCTAAGCCGATGTAGGCTTCAGTTTCTACAACGCGAATCTTGACGGTATATAGATTGCCGTCCGCATCGGACATAGTGCGACACAGCAACTTGCCCACCATGTCGGATGCGACGACACACGTTGGAAGAGTAAACCACTCGGGGGGTAGTATTTGAACAGCATGAGAAGAATTCATAAATTTAGTCAATCCACAACAACAGTAATACGAGGCAGACGAGCGAAGATGTACATACAATACTTCGAATGAGTCTAACGAAGTAGAACTGTTATTATGGGGAGACTAAAGTACGCCAATCCTTTCGGCAACTTCCTCATATGACTCATAGACATCGCCAAAGCTTTGGCGGAAACGGTCTTTGTCCAGTTTCTTTTTGGTCGCTTTATCCCAAATACGGCAACCATCAGGCGAAAACTCATCACCCAACACAATGCGGTCATGAAACACGCCAAATTCCAGTTTGAAATCTACCAGCATCAAGTCGCCCGCCTCAAACAAACCGCTTAACACGTCGTTGACTTTGAAGGTGAGGGCTTTCATTTGTTCGAGTTGCTCTGGCGTTGCCCAGCCAAGTGAAACCGATAACGATTCATTCACCATCGGGTCACCCAACGCATCATCTTTAAAAAACAGTTCATAAGTGGGCGGATTTAAAGCTTGCCCTTCCTCTAGTCCAAGACGACGCACCAAACTGCCTGCCGAATAGTTGCGTACGACACACTCAACGGGAATCATCTCAAGGCGTTTGACCAGCACTTCATCGCTGGATAGTTGACGCTCAAAATGGGTTTCAACCCCTGCTTCCGCCAATTTTTGCATGATAAAGGCATTAAAACGGTTGTTGACCTCGCCTTTGCGTTCAAGTTGTTCTACCCGTTCCCCATTAAACGCAGAGGTATCGTTGCGGAAGTGCAAAATTAAGTAGTCATCATGGTCAGTGGTATAAACCGACTTTGCTTTGCCTTTATAGAGTAGGTCTTTTTTTTCAACATTGGTAGGTGCAGATTGGGGGGTTGAAGTTGGCATAGGTATGTCCTATTAGAAGGGATACATAAAGGTTAAAGGGAAAACTATTTAGGATATGAAAAGGCAATACTCACTACTGATTAAGGGGTCGCAACGGTACGCTTCGGCGGGGGTAATTGATAGCGGGTACCCTGCTCATTTTCCAAATCTAAGCCGTTTTGCGTCGTCTTGATATTCGGCACTTGATATAAAGGTGTAAATGGTGAGGTCGCTTGCTCGGCAGGCAGTTGTAAAGGTTCGAGCTGTTTGGCCTCCGTGTAGTCCAAACTGCCATTCTCAATTTTAGCCATTAAGTTTGAGCCACTTTGGCAGGCGGTTAAGCCTGATAAAGCCATAAAACCAACAACAATAAAGCTAGCGGTACGAATAGATGAGTACATGGAACGCTCTTTGAAATCTGATTAAGTAATTAAATTAAAAAAGTTTGTCTTGATAAGCATAGGATTTGTTAAAAAAGATCAGCCAATCAGTCCTGCTTCTCGCAAGCCTGCATCGACTTCATCGTGGTATTTTGCATCAAGCCACGTTAAAGGTAAGCGGATGCCTTTATCAATTTTGCCCATTTTATGTAGGGCGTATTTGGCAGGGATGGGACTGGATTCGATGAACATAAGGCGGTGCAAAGGTTTGATGCTGTCATGAACGCTGATTGCGTCATCCAGTTTGCCATCAAGGGCAAGACTAAACGCTCTGCTCATGGTGTTGGGGGCGACGTTGGCGGTCACTGAAATATTGCCTTTGCCACCAAGGCGGGTCAATTCCAATGCGGTGTGATCATCGCCTGAGAGTACCACCAAACGATCCCCAACGGCTTGAATCAACTTTTCGCCCCGCTCGGGTGAGCCTGTGGCATCTTTGATGGCGACAATGTTGTCAATGTCGGCTAAGCGTTCAACGGTTTCTTGTGCAATATCCACCACTGTACGCCCTGGCACGTTATACAGCATCTGAGGCATGGCGACGGCATCGCTAATGGCTTTATAATGCTGATATAACCCCTCTTGCGTCGGCTTATTGTAATAAGGAGCAACCAACAAGGCACAGTCTGCCCCTGCTTCATAAGCATCGGCTGTCAGCTTGATTGCCTCACGGGTGTTATTTGCCCCCGTGCCAGCAATAACAGGTACTCGCCCATTCACATGCTTCACGAAATAGCGAATCACGTCGCTATGCTCTTGCATAGACAACGTCGCTGATTCACCCGTTGTGCCAACCGCCACCAAACAATGCGTCCCTTCCTCAATCTGCCAGTCAATCAGCTCGGCAAGTTTTGGATAATCCACCTCGCCATTTGCTAGCATGGGCGTGACCAAAGCCACCATGGATCCTTGCAGACGGGATTGAATGTCGGAATATGCGGATGTCATAACACGAGAACCTTACACGTCGCATGGGCGATGTTGCCCTGACGCTGTGAACAAAGTAATAAATCGATAAGCGGTGAATAAGAACCTGAATTCATAACATCTTTGCTTTAAAAAATGAGATAAATCGCCAGCTTTTCGAGGAAAAAACGCAGATTAATAGTCATTCTATCAAACCAGTTTTTGACAAAGAAAAGCAAGATTTAGCCATTTTTCATGCAAAAGCAAATAAATATCAGTTTGAATTTTTATTAAATGCTAAAGCGTGATTTTGTGAATACAGGTTCTAAGATGCGGGTTAGTTTAACACACCCTGTTATCGAGCTTAAACAAAAAGCCCGTAGAGAAATGGGTAAATTATGTTACTTTCTAATAGCAATTATTTTGATTAACTTGCTTTTTTAGCTTCGAATTTATCGTTTATTACCAACAAGAAAAAATGAAGTTTGCATTTGAATATCAGTCAAAACAACAAATTTCTCTTTTTCTTTAATGAAAATATTATTAGGTAATAAAACTTTGGTATCTTTGCCTGAGAATATCTTATTTTGAAAATCAAATATTCCACTAGAAACTGTAACTTGGGCACTTTTGTCGTTGTTACTATTTGTAGTAACATTTATTC
>JAAXIL010000035.1:0-7004 GCA_012270355.1 Psychrobacter sp. | reverse complement strand
GCAACTGATGGTACTTTCAAATAGCAATTATTTTGATTAACGTCCATTTTTATCTGCGAATTTATCGTATATTACCACCAAGACACAAGGACACCCCATGACCGAATTAACCGCAACTCAAGACACGCACAGCACTCAGCAAAGCGACCCTCAAAACCCTGATAAAAACTACGACATTGTGTTATACGGGGCAACCAGCTTTGTGGGTGAACTCACTGCCGAATATCTGCATCGGTTTTTAAATCCCAACTACAATGCTAATGATAGCGAGGTGAAATGGGCAATTGCTGGAAGAAACGAGCATAAATTAAACGACGTAAAGGATGCCATCAACGCTCCCGACTTGCCGACCATCTTGGCAGACAGCAACGATTTAGCCAGCCTAAACGCCATGTGTGAGCAGGCAAAAGTGGTAATTTCAACCGTTGGACCTTATCTAAAATACGGAGAAAATTTGATTCAAGCCTGTGTGAATAACGGCACAGATTATGTCGATTTGACAGGTGAGGCAATTTTTATCAAAGACATGATGGACAAATATTCTGACGATGCCAAAGCGTCAGGTGCAAGGATTGTAAACTCATGCGGGTTTGATTCAATCCCCTCGGATTTAGGCGTTTTGTTCACACAGAATTACGCCAAAGACAAGTTTGGTGAGGTCTTTGACACCATTCACATGCGGGTAAAAGCCTCAAAAGGCGGACTATCAGGTGGAACGATTGCATCAATGGCGACCATTTTTGAGGAAGTGGGCACGAACAAACAGCGTCGCAAACAACTGGCTAATCCTTATTTGCTCGTGCAAGACAGCAACCCGCCCAGCGTTCGCCAGACCAGTCACCGTACGCCAACCTACGACGACACACATGAACGATGGGTTGCCCCATTTGTGATGGAAACCATCAACACCCGCATTGTGCATCACACCAACCAACTCAAAGACTACGCCTATGGACGTGATTTCAAATACGATGAGGCAATGTGGATGCCCGACGGCATGAAAGGACGGGTGATGAGCTATGGCATGACCGCAGGCTTAGCAGGCTTTGCCCTCGGCATGAGTTTCGACAAAACCCGTGACTTGCTTAACGACAAAGTTCTACCCAAAGCTGGCACAGGACCCAGCAAAAGCGAGCGAGATAATGGCTATTTCGACATTCGTTTTTTTGCCGACACCGTAGACGGCGAGAAGGTGCAAACCCAAGTGAAGGGCGACAAAGACCCTGGCTATGGCGGAACGTGTCAAATGCTTGCCCAAAGTGCGTTATGCTTGCTCAAAGATGTAAGCAAAGATGAGGTGCAGGGCGGATTTTGGACACCTGCTTCGGCGATGGGCGAGAAACTCATTAAACGCCTTGAGAGTCATGCAGGGCTGACGTTTGCGGTGATTGACGGTTAACTATTACAGAGGCGAATAAGTCCAGACCGATACATTTTGCTACATTTTGTTAGCTTATCGCCACAGTCTAAGCTTAAGTCATGATTTAATATCACTAATGTTCTAGTGTCAAATAGCATAGCAATAATAATGATGCTATTGGACAGACTATGATTGTTATTTAATAAACAATAGAGGATGAATTATGAAATTATTTACCAAACGTACGCTTGCTACCATGATTGCAACTTCAGGGATTGCGTTATTTGCTAATTCTGCCAATGCAGGTATGGTCACTGACCATCACGGCAACGTCGGTTATGATACTTATGACGAATGTGTGGCTGCAGTTAAAGATGGTTCAGCCAAATTTTATACGCCATATACTTACCAATCGCCTAAACGTTGGAATGTTGAAGCGTAAGTTGACAAAATGATGCTTAAAAACGTCATGATTACGGAAACCGTCGCTAATGATATGACATTTAAAACTCGTGACTATTCAGCGGGTGCGTGTGATTTAGGTGTGGGACAATCGAACGGGCGTTATGGTGTGTCTGGCAAACTTGTTGGTAAATATGTGCCATTTGACCCTGATATGATGGTAAACGTTTATAAAAACAGTGCAGGTACGCCTGTTCGTGTGAGCATGGCTCAGTGTGACAATCATTTTGGTGATAAGTTCCCAACGCCAGTTATCAGCGAGATGAAAGCCCTACCTGCCCAGTTAGACACCGAAGAAGATGTATCAATTGAGCCTGTGACTATTAAAGAAACTCGTACCGTAAGACGGTCTTATAATGTAAAAGAAGTTCTTATGGTGCCACAAGACCAAATCCGCCGTGTGGATACGCAAAATGGCACAGCGGTTGCGGTGCAAACTGATCGCAATCAAGCCGTCGTGGTCGGTAAAGAAGCTAACGACAATGTACTAAACAACGTTAATCAACCTGTGCAAGTGCCTGTTACGGTTGTGCCCGATGTAGATGGTCAGCCCGTGGTTATGGAAGAAGAATACGTTATCACTGAATAATGTAAAAGCTGTATCCATAAAAAAGACAACCCGAAAATGGGTTGTCTTTTTTTATTGCAGTCATTTTCGAATGTATTTAATGAGCAGCATCCCCACGCAATTTTCCAATTCCACTAACGATAGCAACCAAAATCACGCCAACAATTACGCCAACCAAACCATTGATGAGTGTATTGGTTAGACCATCAAAAATGCCAGCCAAATGGGCTAAGTCCTCAACAAAGTGATGCACAGGCGAGATGCCATGCACCAAAATGCCGCCTCCTACCAAAAACATTGCGGCTGTACCTGCAATCGACAAAAACTTCATGAGCTTTGGCGCAAACGCTAATAAAAAATCACCAAATTTTTGCTTGGCTTCGCTAGACTGCTTTTTAAGATGTAATCCCAAATCATCCAGCTTGACGATACCTGCCACTAAGCCATAAATGCCGATAGTAATGACAATAGCAAGAATAGACAACACCAATGCCTTTTCGGTCAGGGTCGCCCCCGATGCGGTTGCCGAACCCAAAGCAATTACAATAATTTCTGCCGACAAAATAAAGTCGGTTCGAATTGCCCCTTTCACCTTTTGTTTTTCAAATGCCACCAAATCAATATCTTCATCCATGTTGGCAGCTTTGTGGGCTTCATGCTCTTCGTCATGCTCAAGCAGATGTGGCCAAAATTTGTGGATGACCTTTTCTGCCCCTTCGTAGCACAAAAACAAGCCGCCACACATCAGTAAGATGGTGACCAATGGCGGCAAAAAATAGCTAATCAGCAAAGCGGCGGGTACAAGGATGAGCTTGTTCAAAAATGAGCCTTTCGCCACCGCCCAAATAACGGGAATTTCTCGATTGGGTTTGACGCCTGTAACCTGCTCAGCGTTCAACGCCAAATCCTCACCCAGCACGCCGGCCGTTTTTTTGGCGGCGACTGTAGTCATGACCGCCACATCGGCCTTAATTAAACTGATGTCATCTAATAAGGTAAGTAAACTTGCCCCTGCCATATTTCCCTCTCAAAACGTCATTAAACATGTTGTCAAAAATTGAGCCCATTGTAACCAAATTACAGCCAAAGTTCGTGCCAGATTGTAAATAAAAATTCAATTAAATTTCAGTGAACACTCGTATCCATTTGCAAAAAATAATGCTATATTAGGGACTGTTTTGGATTCAACCCTCACCATGCTAAGGACAGCACCATGCCAAAGACGAATACTTCTCAAAAATCGTTCAAGCCCTCATTACTTGCTCTCGCCCTACTCGCTCCGCTCGGGCTAGTTGGACTAACTGGGTGTGGTGATGACGATAGCAATACCTTTAATGACTTTGACGGTACGCCTTCTGTTGACGCTCAAACCTATAGCGATGCCAAGCTATTGCAAGAACCAACCGTTACCAAAACCTTTAGCCGTGCCGAACTGGCTGAGGCGATTGATGCGGCTGGTCTTACTAATGCCGTGCCTGACCCTGTTTGTGGTGTCACGGTACAGTATATTGACCACAGCACCACAGGGCTAAAAGGAGAGACGACCAACGCCACTGGGGCGGTGATGACCCCTATCAGCGATGGGGCTACAAATGAGGATTGTGCAGGCGAGCGACCTGTCATGCTTTATGCTCATGGTACTACGGTGGCGAAAAACTACAATCTTGCTGCCCTTAACGATGCCAATAATCCTGCCTATGGCACGGCATTACTGGTTGCCGCTACCTTTACAGGACAAGGTGACATTGTGATTGCCCCCAATTTTCCAGGTTATGATACCTCTGAGCTGGACTATGTCCCCTATATCACCAAACAGCAAGGTACGCAGATGCTCGATGGTTTGCAAGCAGGTCTAAATACCATTGCAAAAGATTCGGATGTTCAAGCGAGCGACAAACTGTTTGTTACCGGCTACTCACAAGGCGGTTATGTGGCGATGGCAACGGCTCAGGCACTCGATGAGATTGGAAAACCAGCCACTGCCGTGAGCCCAGCGGCAGGACCTTATGCGGTCGCCGCTTTTGCTGATTCTATTATGTCGGGTAAGGGTATCATTGGCGGCACAGGCTTCTTGCCTCTGATGACAGGCAGTTATGATGTAGAATACGACAACATTAGCGAAGGGGCATACAATCCAAAATATGGTAATCCTTCTACCTTATTTCCAACCGACAAAGGCTTAAACGATATCTTAGGGAATGACATCCCGACACTTGCTTTGTTTGAAGTCAACCCCGATCCAGTTGCCTATCCCGATTTGCAAAACATATCTCCCCCCACCCCAATGGACGCCTTGTATTTTGCAGAAGAAGACTATCTATTTAATACGGCATTTCGAGCCGATTATGTGAGCGATATGCTCGCCAATCCTGATGGTATTTATCCCGAGTTTAACGCATCGAACCCAAATGTAGCGACTTCCAACTTCAAAGTACGCCAAGTGTTTATTGACAACGACTTGCGTGATTATGAGCCCAAATCGCCCATGTTGCTTTGTGGGGGGCACGGCGACCCTACCGTTACATTTGATGTCAATACCTATGCTCAAGCCCGCATTTGGCAGGACAAAGGTATCCCTTTCGCCTTGGTTGATCTCGATACCAATAATAGCACTGAGCGTATGAATAATGGTTATCAAAACTATATCAGCACCTTGCCAACCGACATAACCCTTCAAATTGAATCTTCACTTATGGCTGAACAAACCGCATTCTCCGAGGTTAGCGACAGTCTAGGTTTTTTAAATTATCATGGTGGGGCAATGCCTTATTGCTTACGGGCAGCCGATGTATTTTTTGAGGCGTATCGTTGATCTTTACGTGACTATGGGCTTTAAATAACGTTAAACTGATGACCGATTTTTTAGCTAATTTAGTCATCATGTCAAGCAAAAGTGCCCAACACACTGCTCTAAGTCCTGCCCGTAGTTATTTGGCAGAACACGACATTGAGTTAAGGCTGACCCGAAAACACGTTAAAAACGTTAATTTTCGGGTCAAACCCTATCAACTCTCTATATCTGCTCCGCATCGTCTCAATGATGACGATCTGGCACATCTTATTCAATCACACATTGAGTGGGCGATTAACACTCATGCCAAACTCATTGCCAAGCTCCGTCAATCCACTACCCCGCCAGCTACCACAAACCCCTTTGCCAATCCATCTCAATCCACTCCTTTAGTGCTATGGGGCGAAACCAAAAACGAGACATTCTCACAGCAACAAATCCTCGACCGCTATCGCACTGAGTTACAGCGAGTCATGCCAGACCTATTTGCGAAATGGCAACCCATTGTCGGCAAATTCGCCCATGAAACACGCATCAAAAGAATGCGTACCCGTTGGGGCAGTTGCAATGTGCGGGCAAAACGGGTGTGGCTATCGGTTTATCTGCCTTCCTACCCTATCCAATGTACTGAATACGTCATCGTGCATGAGCTTTGCCATTTGCACCATGCCAATCATTCGCCCAAATTTTGGCAAGCGGTTGAGGCTGCCATGCCTGATTATCAAGTGTGGCATGATATGTTGGCGGGTAAAAATAGGTCAGTGGATTGAATGTGTCATTAAACTAACCTCTCACTTACTTGCTGTAATGGTAACTGCGTTCAGGCTATGTTTTAATAGTTCAAACTCTGTTTTGCACTACATTTAAGGATTCAACCATGACAAACCAAATCACCGACATACCTGCTTATATGCAAACATTAGGGCAAAATGCTCGAAATGCGTCACGCCAGCTTGCCCGTGCGTCCACAAAGGATAAAAATAATGCTCTCATGGCAATCTACGATGCCTTGCAAGCGAATAAAACTGACATTTTGGAAGCAAACCGCAACGATATGGCAAATGGCAAAGCCAATGATTTAGATACCGCCCTACTCGACCGTTTGGAGCTCACCGACGCACGCTTTGATGGCATGCTACAAGGTTTAAAAGATGTGGCAAGCCTGCCCGATCCGATTGGTGCATTTTCGGAAATGACCTACCGCCCCTCTGGCATTCAACTCGGTAAGATGCGGGTACCACTCGGCGTGATTGGCATGATTTATGAATCTCGCCCCAATGTCACGCTTGAAGCCGCCTCACTTGCCATCAAGTCAGGTAATGCCATCATCTTGCGAGGTGGCTCTGAAGCGTTTCATGCCAATCAAGCCATTGCCGAATGCATTTTGCAAGGCTTACAACAAGTCGGATTATCTAGCGAGGCAGTACAGGTCATTGCGACCACAGATCGAGCAGCGGTAGGTGAACTCATCACCATGACCGACTTTGTGGACGTGATTGTCCCTCGAGGCGGTAAAGGCTTAATCGAACGCATCAGCCGAGATGCCAAAGTTCCGGTGATCAAGCACTTAGACGGTAACTGTCACACCTTCGTCGATGCCGATGCCAACGAGCAGATGGCGATTGACATTTGTGTGAATGCCAAAACGCATCGCTATGGTACATGTAACACCATGGAAAGCTTGCTCATTGATGCCAATGTGGCAGATGATTTGTTACCCAAGATAGCTACCGCTATTGTTAAGGCAGATGATGCGATGCAACTGCGGGTCGATGAACAAGCAAAATCTATTTTGCAAACGGTGAGTGCATTAGAAGGACATA
>JAAXIL010000034.1 GCA_012270355.1 Psychrobacter sp. | reverse complement strand
GCTTTGATGAGCGTGACGTTCACGCCTCTCGGGGCAATTTGTCCCATGTGCTCGGGGTGAAGGGGGAAATAGGTATCCACCATTTGCCTTGAGGTATCCACCCGCACACCGTATAAGTCTTTACCAAACTCATTCGCCACGGTTAGGGCATCGCCAATCACGTCGTTATGATAATCCACAAGGGCTACCAAATTATCATCAGGAAACTGCTCACGATACGCTCGGCACGCCGCCAATAAATCGCCTCCAAATAGTTGAATCATGGCGTGTGGCATTGTGCCCATCGCTTGTCCGCCCCACCATTTGGTCATGGCTGGGGTAGCTTGAGCCGTACTACCGCCAATGAAGGCGGCATAGCCGTCGCCTGTTTGCTGGGCAAAGTGGTCGTCTCGGTCGCCCATAAAGATGATGGGTTTATCCCCTACCGCCTCGCACACTCGATGCACATTGGTCGCCACCGAAGTACGACGAGCCAAAATACCATCAATCATGCCTTCCAACCGCCCAAATTTGTGATATTCACCCGTGATGGTCAATACCACTTCGAACGGGGCTATCGCATCACCATCGTTCAAGGCGTGAATCTCTAACGTTTCTGGCTCATCGGCACAGGTGTGGATTAAAGCGATGGCTTCATCGATTCCACATAAAATCGCATGCGACTTTTGGAAAAACTGCATGGTGACCTGAGTATTTGGATGATAAGCTTTGGCAATTTGAGCGGTTTTAGCGAAATATACCGCAGAAAAGTAGCCGTCTCTAATCTGCTCAACTGTGCGTTTATCAAAGCCAAAGGTGGCGTTGGTCAGGCGATCAAGTTTACCTTGCTGTTTTAGAGTAAGTTCAAGTGAACTATCTTGCATAAGTCACCTCACGTTGAGGGCTACTTTGTTGATCGCTACTTCGAGTTGCCCACCAAATCATCGCCCCGAGCACAGCATACAATATCAATTCTACTCGCACACCAGCTAACATATTGGGCATCACACCAAACAATATCAGCAAAAATACCACCACGCTGACGAGTGACGCCAGGCTAAGTAGCGTCTTTTTACCTGAATCTTGCACCGTCGCTGCCACCACCATTGGCAATAGTAATGACGTGCCGATGAAAGAGTTGATGGCAAATAAAATAAGCGATTCAAACGAGGTTTGTGCCAACACCAACGCCACACCAGCCACCACAATGCCCGCTATTTTTACGCCCATCTTAGCCGTGCTACTTTGTTGAATGTCGCCTTTGAGCGTTGCCGATCGCCATTCCGTGCCGATGGATAAGAGCTGGCTGTCCACCGTTGACATATCCGCCGCCAACGCCCCAACGATAAACAAGGCAAAGAAAAACAGCGGGGCATCGCTATCGATGACATTCAATAGGAAATGTCCGCCCGCCGACAAATCCACGCCATAATTTACCGTCACCGCTCGCATACCGATAAACACTGTCGGCAAAATCACGAGCAAGGCAAATACTGCCAATCCCATTGCCGAACGGGCAAAGGTTTTGTCGTCTTTCGCCACCAGCACCCGAGTCGCCATTTGCGGTTGCACATAGGGGATCAGAACAATCGAGATGAAACTCACCAGCAAAAATTGCCAGTTGAGTAAGCCCACAGGACCAGGGGCAGTTAGCAATGCAGGTTCAATGGCAGCGACTTGGTCAAACAACGCCGTCATACCCCCTGCCCCTTTAATGGCAAACAAGGCAATTGCCCACACCGTGACCATGAGCATCAGCCCCTGTACCACGTCGGTGATGAACAACGCCCGAATACCGCCAAACCATGAATAGGTGAGCATGAGTAGGACAATAATCACCGACCACAGCAAATGCGTGTCGCCAAGTGGCACAGCCCCATTGAGCAACAACGCTGAGCCTTTGATGCCGATGGTGACATAAGGAATCATAAATAATGTGGTCGCCACCACAAAAAATAGCACTGACCAGCGAGGCATCGCCCCTTGCTTAAGCCATTCGGTTAAGTTTTTAGGGGCAAGTCCGCCATTTTTTTGGGCTAACCTGCGGGTAAACCGACGCATTTTTAAGCCAAAATACAAAAGTTGTGCCGCCAAACACACGTCGGAAATACCCAAAAATACCCAGGATGCAATGCCATGATTGCGAAAAAAGTCAGGCATGCCCTGCAACGTAAAAGTGCTAAACAAGCTGGCGGCAATGCCGAATAGTGACAACACTGCCCCAAAACCGGAGCCGAACAGATATTCGCGATTGCTATCAGTCTTTTGAGCCAGTCGCCATGCGGTCGTACCAAGAAATAAAAGATATGCCACCAACACGCCAATGACGAGGGTGGTTTTGAGTGTCATGTCCATGTTATTCCCCTACCGTTTTTGATGAAACTGGTGTGATGGCACGTGCAACTGAGTCGTCGTGTGTATCGTCAGGCAAATCACGCATGATTTTTCTGCCCATGACCACGGTCAACATACAAATCAACACAGACACGCCAAACCAAATCACCAGCATCATCGGAATGCCAAGCAAGGATTGATTTTGGATGGATTGGGGTAAACTGGTGGACGCCATGCACAAGGCAACTAGGCTCAAAGGAATAAACACGCAAGCGGTGCGAAGGGCAGTGAGGTTGCCCTGTTCGTTTTGGGTCATCACAGAAATCCTCTGTATGATGGTTGGAAGTTGCCAGTTGTTACCGTCTCTCGGGTTAAACTGGGGTGCTTATCATACGAGAATTTTTTGTTGGGAGCAAATTAAAATGATGGTAGAGCGGTATGTTGCGAACAATACCAAACTTCAAAATCCTATCGAAACTATAAAAGAAAACTTAATTGGAGGCAGAAAAAGTAATTTAACTATGAAGGCAAAAACGGTGAAGCAATACTTGAGATTGCCTCACCGCTAAGAACTGTCTTAATAAGTGCTTAAAAAAAACAACATGACAAACTGTGATGCTTAGACACCACCTCTAATCCGTCTAATCTGCCATGCTTTGCACATAGTTTTGCTCGCCCATAGCCGCAATCAAATCGACTTGCGTCTCTAGCCAGTCAATGTACTCTTCATTACCATCTTTCAGATCAAGTAAAAGTTTACGAGACACATAGTCTTGATGCTCCTCACATAAGGCGATGGCATCGGTAATCACGTCATATTTTTTTGCCTCGAGCCGACTGTCGCAGCCTAGCATCTCACTGACGGTTTCGCCGATGAGAATTTTGCCATACTCTTGTAAGTTAGGTAGACCCTCGAGCAATAAAATCCGTTCAATGAGGGCATCTGACCACTTCATTTCCCGAATCGACTGTTTGTAGAACACATCATTTAACTCGCCTAGCCCCCAGTTTTTGGCGATGCGAGCATGCAAAAAATACTGGTTGATGGCAATCAATGACTGTCCAAGCACTTGGTTTAATGCTTTGATGACCGCTTTATTACCCTGCATTGTGACCTCCAGCGTCGCTACCTTCGCCCATTTGACTTTGCAAATAGTTGGGCAAGCCCATCATGTCGATGAGACGAAGTTGTTGTTCAAGCCAATGAGCATGGTCTTCTTCGGTGTCTTCTAACTGGGCGACCAGCATATCACGGGTGACGTAATCGTGATGCTTTTCGCATAGGCTGATGCCGTCTTTTAAGTGCTGCTGCACCGCGTATTCTAAATCCAAATCCTTTCGGAGCATATCGGGCACAGTGTCGCCAATATTGATGGCATTTACCGTCATGTTAGGCGTGCCATCAAGCATCATGATACGGCGGATAATTGCCTGAGCGTGCAGGGTTTCATCCTCCATTTCATGATGGATGCGATCATAGAGTTTGCCAAAATGCCATTCATTGTACATTTCGGAATGAATGAAATACTGGTCGCGAGCGGCAAGCTCACCACCGAGCAGAAAATTTAGATAGTCGATAACTTCGGGTTTGCCTTGCATGGGATATCCTCACAATTGAATATGCAATAAATTGAGTTTATAACACTGATATATTTGTAAGGGTAGGATAACAAGTAACGGCAAGTTTGCCAGTACTATTTAGAACTGCGAATGAAGTGACAACCGGGAATGGCTATCAGTTTTGTTTAAAATGTTTCTACAGTAGACAAGTCAAACCGCATATGCCAGCTTGCCTGCTCGTTCGCTGGTGGTGTTAGTAGCAAAGGCGACATCTTGCTGATACGCCTCTAAAGATTGATGATGTTCATCTAAATAATCTTGCACCATAGGCTCGCAACAGCCGCAGCAGGTGGCAACGTCCAGCTCGGATTTTAACGCCTCCATACTGGTCACCCCCATGGCGATGGCGGTTTTGATTTGACGCTCTCGGACTTCGTTGCAGATACAGACAATCATGGAGTAAGGGTGAATTCTATGGTTGATAACTTCTATCATAGCGATAATCATTATCGTTATCAACCATTTTCACGAATTAATTTTGCCATCACATTAAATAGCGTAACCGCTTAGATGAGCAAGCGACTCGGTGGACTTCTATCCATTGCAACATTATACTTCTTGCAGGTCAGATACCTGCTGTTATTCACTTGAACGAATTTATTTGATTTTAGCCATAATCCATCCAAAGAGGACACCCATGAGCGACACCAATAATCGACAAAACACTTATAACCAACAAAAAGAGGTCATTCAAAACGGCACAGGCTTTATCGCTGCCCTTGACCAAAGCGGAGGCAGCACGCCCAAAGCCCTAAAAGCGTATGGCGTCAATGAAGACGAATACTCGGGCGACGAAGAAATGTTCACCCGTGTGCATGAGATGCGTACCCGCATCATGACTGCCGAGCCATTTAATGATGAGCGAGTGCTCGGGGCAATTTTGTTTGAAAACACAATGGACAGGGAAGTCGAGGGCAAACCAACGGCAAATTATTTGTGGGATGACAAACACATTGTGCCATTTTTGAAAGTGGATAAAGGCCTTGCCGAACAGATGGATGGCGTGCAAGTCATGAAGCCAATGCCCGACCTGAATGCCCTATTGGAAAAAGCTAAAAGCTATCCGATTTTTGGCACAAAAATGCGTTCTGTCATTCACAAAGCAGCCGCTGACGGCATCGAAAAAGTCGTACAACAACAATTTGACGTTGCCAAACAGATTTTATCTGAAGGATTTATGCCAATTGTTGAGCCTGAAGTGAATATCGAAAGCTCCGATAAGTTAGAAGCTGAAACCCTACTAAAAGCAGAGATTTTGCGTAATCTTGAGCGGTTAGAAGGTGAACAGCAAGTGATGCTCAAACTCACTTTGCCTGAAACCGCTGGCTTTTATCAAGAGCTTATCGACCATCCCAACGTGCTAAAGGTTGTGGCGTTGTCGGGCGGATACAGTCGTGATGAATCATGCGAGCGACTCAGCCAAAACAAAGGGATGATTGCCAGCTTTTCGCGGGCATTTACTGAAGGATTAGCCAAATCACAGTCGGATAGCGAGTTTAGCGACACAATGGATGCGTCAATTGGCAAGATTTATGCAGCATCAAAGTCATAAATGAAACCCTATCATGCCTAATGATAAGCCGAGCCTGTCATTTGCTCGGCTTATTTTTTGGTAAAATCACACCATAATCAATCTATTATGCTATGAGCTGGCACTCCTCCCTACGACTGACCTTTGCCAATAAAACGGCTACTCATTTAACGGGCAGTTCGGCAAACCATTTGAATGATTATGATAAAAAATTGACCATGACAGGTCAAAATCGCACCAGTATGACGCAAAACCGCCATCAAGGGGTACTTATGGTGCAAAGGGCGTTATATCCTGAGCCAGCTTCTATACCGTCTCAAGCGGGTATTTGCCACGCCATAATTTTATATCCGCCTGCGGGCATCGCCTCAAAGGATAAGCTCGCTATTCATATCGATTGCCAAACAGGTAGTCATTCGGTACTCACTACACCTGGGGCAGGCAAATGGTATGGCATTGATGATAAATCGGGTGAGCAAGCATCGTTTATTGCTCCAGCCCAGCAAACCGTGACCGCTAACCTTGCAGAGCATGCTCGCCTTGAATGGCTACCGCAAGAGAACATCGTGTTTAATCATGCCAATGTTCACGCCCAAACGCATATTGAGGTCGCACCAACTGCCAGTCTGCTAACGTGGGATATCACAGTATTTGGACGACAAGCCTATCATGAAGCGTTTCTGGCAGGTCGATTTCATAATGAATGGCTACTCACTCGCAACGGCAAGCCGATGGTGTTTGAAGCGGTCAATCAACCTGCAACGAGTCGTTGGTTCACCTCACCGCTTGGCATGAACGGCAAGCACGTTGTCGGCACGTTTTGGGCAATTCCTAGCCTGACGTATACGGAGCAAACTTTAAGCTTGCCTGCTACCGTTGAAGCGTTACGCCACCTCAGCGATGACAACGGATTGCCTGTGCAGATGACTCACACTCGGCACGGGGTTTGCATTCGTTATTTGGGGTCAGATGTGCGAGCGTGTTTTGATGCGTTTGTGATGTTAAAAGATGAAATTCGTAAGTTATGGTGGGGATTAAAGGCACATTCCCCGAGAATTTGGGAAACGTAACTTCCGCCTTAAATAACATAGACACTTTTCAATCATGTTGTAAGTGAAATGGTTAGATAAAATTTTAAAAGAGTCTTTATAAGCGGATTATTTACTATGTTTAGTATAACCTCCTCCTAGCCCCCTCCTTAAAAAGGAGGGAGAACAGTTCCCTCCCCTTACTAAGGGGAGGGTTAGGGTGGGGTTACTAATTCAATTTAAATGATTCGCTAAATTTTGAGCTTGAATATAGTAAATTCATACCATTGCGTAACTTGAGTTAAAACAGGACACCCCATGCAACTTACCCCAACCGAAAAAGACAAACTGCTACTATTCACCGCAGGACTGGTAGCAGAGCGACGTAAAAACCGAGGGCTAAAGCTTAATCACCCTGAAGCGGTGGCGTACATCAGTATGATGTTGCTTGAGGGAGCACGAGACGGCAAAACGGTTGCCGAGTTGATGAGCGAGGGCAAAACTTACTTATCATCCGAAGATGTGATGGACGGCATTGGCGAGATGATTCATGACGTACAGGTGGAAGCGACGTTTCCTGATGGTACGAAGTTGGTCACAGTTCACGATCCCATTGTTTAAATTAGATATAAAGGCATTCGCAATAACAATACATCAAAACACCAAAATAAATAACAAGAGCCTGCCATGACCTATATTGATAAAGACAAAGTAGAACCGAGCCAATCGCCAATAGATGATACCGCCTTGCAAGCCGTGCTTAATTTACCCATCGGAGGTATTTTACCTGCCATTGATAAAGGCGATATTCCGCTCAACGCTGGCAGACCTGTCATCACGCTTGAAGTCACCAACACAGGCGACCGTCCGATTCAAATTGGCTCGCATTATCACTTTGCTGAGGTCAATTCTGCTCTGGATTTTGACCGCAAACAGGCGATGGGCTATCGCCTTAACATCATTTCAGGCACTGCTGTCCGCTTTGAGCCTGGTCAATCTCGTACGGTTGAGTTGGTGCAATTGGCAGGCAAACAGGCAATTTATGGCTTTCGTGGCGAGGTGATGGGTGCGGTCAAAGATAGCAAAAATGACGATGAAGCGAGTAACGCTCAACAAGAAACCTCAACCAAAACCGTCCCTCGTCAAACCTACGTCGAACACTTTGGAGCAACCACAGGCGACAAAGTTCGCCTAGCTGACACCTGTCTTTGGCTGGAAGTCGAAGATGATTTGACTACCTATGGCGATGAGGTGAAGTTTGGCGGTGGCAAGGTGATTCGTGATGGCATGGGGCAAGGGCAATTGCTCGGTGAAGCGATTGCCGATACGGTGATTACCAATGCCCTAATTGTGGATTACACTGGCATTTACAAAGCTGACGTGGGCATCAAAGACGGACTAATTTCTGCCATTGGTAAAGCGGGTAATGCTGACATTCAACCTGAGGTGACCATCAACATTGGAGCAGGCACGGAAATCATCGCAGGCGAAGGCAAAATCTTGACCGCAGGTGGCATCGATGCTCACATTCATTTTATCGCTCCCCAGCAGTGCGAGACGGCGTTGATGAGTGGGGTGACGACCATGTTTGGCGGTGGCACGGGACCTGCTCAAGGCACGCTTGCTACCACTTGCACGCCTGGGGCATATCACATCGAAGCGATGCTTAAAGCCTTAGATGACGTGCCGATGAACATTGGTTTATTGGGCAAGGGTAACGTCAGTCTGCCTGAGCCTGTTGCCGAACAAATTCGAGCGGGGGCAGTTGGGCTAAAACTGCATGAAGATTGGGGCACAACCCCACAAGCGATTGACAATTGTCTTACCGTTGCCGATGAATACGACGTACAAGTCGCCATTCACACCGACACACTAAACGAAAGTGGCTATCTGCAAAGCACGCTTGGGGCGTTTAAAGACCGCTGTATCCACACCTTTCACACCGAAGGGGCAGGCGGTGGACACGCACCAGACATTTTGGAAGCCATCGGACAACCGCACGTTTTGCCCTCATCGACCAATCCTACCCGACCCTTTACCATCAACACCATCGACGAACACCTCGACATGCTGATGGTGTGCCATCATCTCAGCCCTGCCATTGCCGAGGACGTGGCGTTTGCCGAAAGTCGCATTCGCCGTGAGACCATCGCCGCCGAAGACATCTTGCATGACATGGGGGCAATCTCAATGATGAGCAGTGACTCGCAAGCGATGGGACGAGTGGGCGAAGTCATCATTCGCACCTGGCAAACGGCAGACAAAATGAAACGCCAACGAGGACACCTTGGCCCTGATGCAAGCAGTCAAACCGAGGCTGATAAAGGCGACATCACACTCACCGAAGCCGACCAGCGAAGCGACAACGACAATTTTCGCATCAAACGCTATATCGCCAAATACACCATCAACCCTGCCCTCACGCACGGCATCAGCGACAAGGTTGGTTCTATCGAGATCGGCAAACTGGCAGATTTAATCCTATGGGACAGCCAATTTTTTGGGGTCAAACCTGCCTGCATCATCAAAGGCGGACTCATCGCCGCCGCCCCAATGGGCGACATTAACGCTTCTATCCCCACGCCGCAGCCTGTGCATTATCGCCCCATGTTTGGCAGTTTCCCAAAATCGGTGCACGCCACTTGCATCAGCTTTGTGTCCCAATCGGCGATGGACGCTGACATCAAAACCAAACTTGGACTCAACAAACAAGTTGCCCCTGTGCATGGCATCAGAGAGATTCGCAAAGCGGACATGCGACACAACAGCTATTGCCCTAACATGGACATCAACCCCGAGACCTATGCCGTGCGAGCCGATGGCGAACTATTGACCTGCGAACCTGCAGACGTTTTGCCAATGGCACAAAAGTATTTTTTATTTTAGGATAAACATGCAACTCTACATCCAACGCTTAACCAAAAACGACATTCCAGCAGACCAAACAGGCGATTTGCCCACGCTTGCCCTACCCTTTGACACACGGCAAAAAAGCCGTTTTCGTGCGACTTTGAACAATGGCGAAGCGGTTGGTGTGGATTTGCCCCGAACGGGCGTGCTGAGAGATGGCGACATTATCGAAACGGCAGATGGTGCAAAGCTAAAAATCATCGCATCGCCACAAGAAGTGATGCAAGTCACCGCAAGTAAGGACAGCCAGCAACCCCAGTTTGACCTCATGCGAGGGGCGTATCATTTGGGCAATCGCCATGTGCCCCTAATGCTGACCCCTGAGGCGTTATATTTCGAGCCTGACCATGTGCTTGGGCAAATGCTTGAGCAACTTGGCTTAACCGTGCAAGTCGTATCCGCCCCATTTGAACCTGAAACAGGGGCGTATGGGCAACACTCGCACGGGCACAGTCATAACCACAGCCATAGCCATTCGCACGATCATAGCCATTCACATAACCACGCACACAACCACAGCCATTCGCATGACTGAAGCTATCGCAAAGCCATCGCCCCAGCTTGGCAAATTGCTCATGCTGGCATCGAGTAACTTGCCGATTGGCAGTTATACCTACTCGCAAGGGCTAGAGTCTGCTATTGAGGCAGGCGATGTGTTCGATGAAGCCAGCACGCAAGCATGGATAACTGATTATCTATACTTTACGTTATTGCAAAACGAATTGCCCATTATGGCAGTGATGCTGACGTTATTAACGGTAGATAATGAGTTTAGCGACCCTGCACGCCAACTGGCAATGACGGTGGGCAATTATCATTTGGCAAGCCGAGAAACGGCGGAGTTTGAGCGAGAAAGCGAGCAGATGGCTCATGCCTTTGTGGCGTGGATTGAGTCGGTGTTGTCGCTTAACGTACCAGACGATTTGCATCATCAAGGTTATTTGCCGTTGTTTACGCAAATTGCCCAACATCAGGGCTTGAGCCATACGGATATTTTGCTGGCGTATGGCTTTGGGCAGTTAGAAAACTTGGTGCTGGCAGGGGTAAAAACCGTACCGCTTGGACAAATGGCAGGACAGCGAATTTTATGGCAACTACAAAATGAGCTTGAGCAAGAGTTGGGTACCGTACTGAAATTGACGACTGAGTACGTCGAAAATTTATTTGAGACTTGGCGAAACGATGACGCTAAAACTTTAACCACACCCGAGTTTGACGATGTCCAATTACAGCGTGATGCCTTAATGTTGGTGAGTAACGTCTGCACGGCAAGCAATTTACCCAATTTGGCAATGCTGTCATGTGAGCATGAACGGCAATACAGTCGGTTGTATCGCTCTTAAACCGTTTTATGGACTTTAGTCATTATCAATAGCAACCATTCAAAACCAAACAAGGAAACCTATGACCACGTTTACCACAAAATCCGAAACTCAATCCAATGCAAATACCAGCAATAAGCTGTCGCCTTTGCGTGTGGGCATTGGCGGTCCTGTCGGCTCTGGCAAAACCGCTTTGACGCTTAAATTATGTCAAAAGTTACGGGATAAATATAACATGGCGGTGGTGACCAATGACATTTATACCCGTGAGGATTCGGAGTTTTTGACCCGTCATGATGCCATGCCCCCTGAGCGAATTGTGGGGGTGGAAACGGGTGGTTGTCCGCATACCGCCATTCGGGAAGATGCGTCGATTAACCTCACCGCCATTGATGAATTACAAAAAAAATTCGCTGGGTTAGAGCTGATCATCATCGAATCAGGGGGCGATAACTTAGCGGCGACCTTTAGCCCTGAGTTGTCAGATTTAACACTCTACGTCATCGACGTATCGGCAGGCGATAAAATCCCACGCAAAGGCGGACCAGGCATCACCAAATCAGATTTGCTCATCATCAATAAAACCGACCTTGCCCCGTTGGTTGGGGCATCGCTTGAAGTGATGGATAGAGATGCCAAAAAGATGCGGGGCGACAAGCCATTTGTGTTTAGCAACATGAAAACCGAGGACGGGCTGGAAACAATTATTGATTTTATTGTAGAACAAGGTATGTTATCCGCCTAGGTTTCACTCTATTAAATTAAACGATGAAAAAGCCTATCTATCATCAGACAGATAGGCTTTTTTAGTGCCAAGCATCGCAACAGATTAGATCTCATCTATCTCCTAAATCGCCACCATCTCTTGCACGCCATTAGCCGCCATGTCTGCCCCTCTACCTTGCGACACCACTTGCCCCCTAGATAAAACGGTATAGTTGTCTGCCAATTCTTCAGAAAACTCATAAAACTGCTCAACCAGCACAATGGCCATGTCATTTTGGCGGACCATTCCTTGAATGACCCGTCCACTGTCTTGAA
>JAAXIL010000128.1:1292-2333 GCA_012270355.1 Psychrobacter sp. | reverse complement strand
GTATTGAATAGATTTTGCAAGATATTATTGAAATATTATATAGATTGCAAGCCTTAAATAATTTTGCAAGTTTTTCTTACATGATGTTCAAAGGATATTTGTTCTTTCTATCTTAATACTAAGGCTTAATTAGAGCTTTTAACGATCACAATATCGTTGCCACTTCATTTTCCTGATTTAAATCATATGAAGAAGCAATTAGATACAAAGTCATCCATGACCGCACTTAATAGACTTGATAAACTTGAATCATTAATAACTAACTTTTTAAAGGATGTGACATGAGCCTAGCAGACAGCCAACTGACCAAAGCCCAAATTGACGCCTTGACCGATGCCGATTGGCGAGAGCGATTGAGCGAAGAAGAGTATCAGGTCTTACGCCAAAAAGGCACGGAACGCCCGTTTACAGGCATATACAACGACGCAAAAGACGACGGCGTTTATCGTTGTAAAGCTTGCGGGGCAAAACTATTTACCTCTGATAATAAGTTTGATTCCGGATGTGGTTGGCCAAGCTTTGATGCCACGATTGATGAGTCAGCAGTCGAGGAGCATTTGGATACCTCGCACGGTATGCGACGCATTGAGGTGACATGTGCCAATTGTGGTGGGCATTTGGGACACGTATTTCCTGACGGACCGCAAGAGACAACTGGTATGCGTTATTGCATCAATTCTGTTGCGATTGATTTGGATAAATCTCAATAGATGTGGCTCAATAGCTACACACTAACCGTTAAATCCAACCACTAATTACCTCTCACTACTAAAGGGTAACCCCATGACAACCATTTATGACTTTACCGCCAATGACATCACAGGTAATCCCGTTGATTTCGCTGATTTCAAAGACAAGGCGATGCTGATTGTCAATACTGCCAGTAAATGCGGGTTTACTCCCCAGTTTGATGGACTCGAAAAATTGCACCAAACCTATAAGGATAAAGGACTGGTCGTCATTGGCTTCCCTTGTAATCAATTTGGCGGACAAGACCCAGCAGAAAATGGCACACGAACCGATTTGCCGTGAGAGACTCTA
>JAAXIL010000128.1:0-1282 GCA_012270355.1 Psychrobacter sp. | reverse complement strand
CTCTAAATTGTGAAATCGGAGCATTTTGCCAAAAAAATTATGGCGTCTCATTTTAGATGATGGAAAAAGTGGATGTCAATGGCAAAAACGCTCATCCTATTTTTAAGTGGTTAAAAAGGCAGGAAGGCGGATTTTTAACCGATGGTATCAAATGGAACTTCACTAAATTTTTAGTGAATAAAGAGGGTGACGTGATAGGACGTTATGGGTCAACGACCAAGCCCGAGGCATTGTCTAAAGATATCGAAAAAGTGATTTAACTTGGGCTATCTTGTACTTTGTAAAGGTATTCGGTTCGATACCTACTGTATAAGTTTACTTTAAACAGACCCCAATAAAAAAGCCCCTAATATCTACTATTAGGGGCTTTATCTTATTCGTTTAGAAACTGCATTTAACCTCTATGAAGGATTGACTTGACACGATTCATATCCAACTTATCGTTATCAATCATTCTCTAAAAAGGACCGCAAGTGCTCAGAGCGGGACGGATGACGCAATTTGCGTAACGCTTTGGCTTCAATCTGACGAATCCGCTCACGGGTTACATCAAACTGTTTGCCCACTTCTTCAAGCGTGTGATCGGTTGGCATATCAATACCGAAACGCATCTTAAGCACTTTGGCTTCTCGCTCGGTGAGGTTGCCAAGCACATCACGAGTCGCTTCTTGCAAGCCTGCCGAGGTCGCATCTTCAACAGGACTTGAGATGGTTTGATCTTCAATGAAGTCTCCTAAATGTGAGTCTTCATCATCACCAATCGGAGTTTCCATCGAAATTGGCTCTTTAGCAATCTTCAGCACTTTACGCACTTTGACTTCGTCCATCTCAAGGCGTTCGCCCAATTCCTCTGGCGTCGGTTCACGCCCCATCTCTTGCAAAAGCTGACGCGATACCCGATTGATTTTGTTGATGGTTTCAATCATGTGCACAGGAATACGAATGGTGCGGGCTTGGTCGGCAATCGAACGGGTAATCGCCTGACGAATCCACCATGTGGCGTAAGTCGAGAACTTATAGCCACGACGATATTCAAATTTATCCACTGCTTTCATCAAGCCGATATTGCCTTCTTGAATCAGATCAAGGAACTGCAAACCTCGGTTAGTGTATTTTTTGGCGATTGAGATGACCAAACGCAAGTTGGCTTCCACCATTTCTTTTTTGGCTCGGCGGGCTTTGGCTTCACCAATCGCCATGCGTCGGGCAACGTCTTTCATGTCGGCAATTTGCATCTCTAAGCGGTCTTCATGGTCACGGATGCGACGCTGTCAAACCACCA
>JAAXIL010000028.1 GCA_012270355.1 Psychrobacter sp. | reverse complement strand
CCCAACGCCAATGCTTCTGCCCCATCGCCACCAAACTTAAAACCAATCGGATAATGTAAAACCTCTAATCCAGCATCCAATGATGATGGGTCAGCAGTGTTAGCGGTGATCTCTTGTATCAGGCGTTCGGTGCGGTATTTGGGTCCAAGTTGTCCAATGTAGCGAGGCGGATTGGCAAGCAAAGTCGCCAATCTGGCTCGATCTTGGCTGAGGCTATGCGACATGACCGCTACAAATGCCCCCTTGCTCAATGCTCGCAAGCTTTGCGTATCCTCTAACGGTACGCATTGCACCTTATCCGCCTCAACAAAGCGTGCAGGCTTGGCGTAATGCGGACGGCTATCTATCACAGTGACGTGCCAATCTTGACGTTTGGCATGAGCAACCAACGCTGGTACGTCTTCCCCTGCTCCGCAAATTAGCAAACGAGGTGGCGGGCAAAGTCGCTGTATAAACCATTCATTTTCGCCAAGTGTGATGAGTTTGGCATCGGTGTCCATTAAGGCTTGATTGGCAAGTTGTTTAAGCTTGTCGGCTTGGGGAAGTGATAACCGAGGAAATGGACTGGCTGTTTCAGTTGACAGTGAAAAGCGATCTCCAATTGCTAAATGAGTTTCAGGCGAGCGAATTAAAGTAGCAATAATAGGCGTGTCTGTTTGCTCAAAGTTTCTAACACTTGCTATCTGTTTAAGGCATGGCAAAGCACGATCTAACCGCTCAAACAACACATGAACCTTGCCATTACAACCAATGCCAAAGTTAAATTCATCTGCTTCATCGTTTGCCCCACCCTCTGCATCAAACTCATCTGATTCAAACTCATCAAGTGTCGATTCATCGCCCGTTTGATACACCTGCACTTTTGCCCCTGCCCTCGTCAGCCAAAATGCCCGTTTGATGAGATGTGGTTCAAGACAACCCCCACTAATCATGCCTGCAGTGCGTCCGTCTGCTCCAATCATCAGCATTGCCCCCGACCGCCGATACGCTGACCCTTCGGTATGCACCACCGTTGCCAGCACGCCGTCTGTGCCACGCTCCGCAAGGTCAAAAGCTAGGGCTAAAATGTCGGTAATGCGGTGCATGAATTGGCTCGTATTGGGTTAAAGAACGGGTCGGCAAAAATAAATCCGCAAAAAATGAACCCACTACATTTGAGTAAACATAGTGGGGATTTTGTATGCTAATTTAGTTAATAGGCTCAAGCAATCAGCCTTCTGACAAAGCGGACAAAGTAGCGGGTTTAGTGGCAAGCTCGCCTGCTGGGTCGCGATTTACCTGATGAGCAGAGGGTAAATCAGGCAACAATTTATCCAACGTAATGGGGAAGTCATAGACCCGCACGCCCACCGCATTATAAATCGCATTAGCGACTGCCGCCGCCGCTCCAGAAATGGCGGTTTCTCCGATGCCTTTAATGTGCATAGGATTGGTGTAGCGGTCGTCTTCTTCCAGCAAAATAACGTCTAACTGTGGCACGTCCGCATTCACAGGCACATGGTATTCTGCCAAATTGTGATTGCACAATCTGCCATCGTGCTTATCAACAATAAGTTGCTCCATTAGGGCAGACCCAATGCCAAAAATCATGCCACCATAGCATTGCGAAGTGGCGGTTTTATGATTCAAAATCCGCCCTGCCTCAAAAACGCCCGTCATGCGACGCACACGGATTTCACCCGTCACTCGATGCACGGCAACTTCAGCAAAGTTCGCCCCATAAGACGATTGACGATAGGACTTATTATTTTTGCCGGGCATGATTTGTCCCACGCCCGTGATGGTTTGGTCATCAAATGATGCCACCACGTCTTTTAGAGCATGGCTTTTGTAATCACCAAAGTCATAGTCTTTGCCCGTTGGCAACTTACCATTCCCTATGCCCATTTGAGCCAAGCCAGCATCTTTGGCATTTTTAACGTTGTCCCATGTTGATACCACCGCATTGGAAGCCACATTTGGCAATACTTCAAGCAAGCTGTCTTTTATCGAGCTACCAGTTTCCTCCATAGCACTCAGCATCGCATCCGTCGCCTGTTCGACCTTAGATGGGTCGTGTTCACCCTCTTGCCTGATTTTACCGTCATCCAAACAGATGGTATCGGTGTGCAAGCCAGTCGCTGCTGCTAATATTTCTCGCAATTTAACACAAGCCAGATAAATGCTGCTACCCGAACTGGCTGCACCAAAGCTACCGCCCGATCCCGCCGCTGGCGGTAGGTCGCTATCACCAAGTTTCATCTAAATGTGCTCTATCGGCAACCCGATCACATCTGCTGCGACTATCCTGAACACAGTGTATGACACTCTGCAAATGTCAGTCATGTCGGTTT
>JAAXIL010000068.1:1366-12111 GCA_012270355.1 Psychrobacter sp. | reverse complement strand
GTGCATGGGATTGCGGGTTTGAAATGCGGCGACTTTTTACAAAAAGTTTTTAGCAAACTCCTAACGAGAATGAGTTGGAGTCATATATATTCCCGCATATTCAGTAGGGAACTCGCCTTGACTGAACACTTCAACACGACCAGCTAAGTTTACATCTTCTTGCTCCATAACCTTTTTAACACCAGGATGATCAGTGTCGGTTGTGCCAAACACAGTCTGACACTCGTGTGCTTTATCAATGGAATACTTTTCTTCGAGGGTCAAAACACCCATGATTTCGCCATCTTCAGCTTTTAGTGCAATCTCATCCCCAATCGCAAAGGTATCTGCCTTTTCTTGCGTGGTTGATAGCGTAATTGGGATTGGCCAAAACAGCCCTTCATTTTCACCAGACTTTAGGGTCATATCATCACAAACACCTTGCCAGTCCGTCTTATTCATAAAGCCATCGAGGGGTGTGAACCCACCAATACCAAGCATAATTAAGTCACCACGCTCACGAGAGGTCATCGTAACGCTGGGCAATGCTTTTGCTTTTTCCTGAGCATTTTTTAATGCTTCACCCTCTAGTAATAGTATATTTAATGAGGGGCTACCGTGTGGAGGTACAAGTTGGGACATTACTATTCCTTATAAACAATGTATCTGAAAAAAACACCCCATTATAGGGGTGATTTTTAGTTGCAAGCAAGTAACAATATTAAATTACGAACATGACAGTAATGTTACAGTTACCAACCCGTACTTTCTTTCTGCTTATCGCCAATCTTAGAGGGAGCACGAGTGTAGGCAATACCAGCATCATCAAAAGCTTTAAACTTCTCCTCTGCCGTACCTTTTCCGCCAGAAATAATCGCACCAGCGTGTCCCATGCGTTTGCCTTTTGGTGCAGTCACACCAGCAATATAGCCAATCACAGGCTTCGTCACGTGCTCTTTGATATATGCTGCCGCCTCTTCTTCTGCCGTACCGCCAATTTCACCAATAAGCACAATAGCTTCAGTTTGTGGATCGTCTTGGAACAGTTTAAGGCAGTCGATTTGGTTCATACCTGGGATTGGGTCACCACCGATACCGATACAAGTTGACTGACCAAAGCCCAGCTTGGTCGTTTGAGCAACTGCTTCATACGTCAGCGTACCTGAGCGAGAAATCACGCCTACTTTGCCTTTTTGATGGATGTGACCTGGCATGATACCAATTTTGCATTCCCCTGGAGTAATCACACCTGGGCAGTTTGGTCCTACCATCCGTACGATATCTTCGCCTTTCTCAATTAGGTCAGCATTGACATTTTCTAGATAACGCTTGGCTTTAAGCATATCTAAGGTTGGCACACCTTCAGTGATGATAACGACGAGCTTAATTCCTGCATCAATGGCTTCAATAACAGAGTCTAAAACAAAAGGTGCAGGCACATATATTACAGAAGCGTCTGCGTTGGTCTCTTCCATCGCCTCGCTCATGGTATTAAACACGGGCAAACCCAAATGCGTTTGACCGCCCTTACCAGGTGTCACACCGCCAACAACCTTCGTGCCGTATTCGATGGCTTGCTCGGAATGGAAAGTTCCGTTTTTACCTGTAAAACCTTGGACTAATACTTTGGTATCTTTATCAATCAATACACTCATGAAATTCTCCTAATCTTATTGTCGTTCTTATCTATTAAGTCTTATGAATTATGCAGCGTCTTTAACAGCATCAACGATTCTCTGGGCAGCATCTGATACGCCTTGAGCTGAAATCACTATCACGTCCGAGTTATCAAGCACTTCCGCCCCCTTGTCAGCGTTGTTACCTTCCAAACGCACGACAACAGGAACCGTCACATTGACTTCTTTCACGGCAGCGATAATGGCTTCGGCAATCATGTCACAACGCACGATACCGCCAAAGATATTAATAAGTACGCCTTGTACGCTGTCATCTTCTAAAATAATCTTAAACGCTTCAACCACCCGCTCTTTGGTCGCACCGCCGCCCACGTCTAGGAAGTTGGCAGGCTGTCCACCATACAGTTTAATGATGTCCATGGTTGCCATCGCAAGCCCTGCCCCATTCACCATACAACCGATGTTACCTTCTAAAGCGACATAGTTCAGGTCAAATTCAGCCGCTTTGAGCTCACGCTCATTTTCTTGCGAAGGGTCATGCAATTTCGCAATTTCTGGCAGACGATATAAGGCGTTTGAGTCGATGCCAATTTTGCCATCCACACAAGCAAGTTCGCCATTTTCACGCACCGCTAATGGGTTAATTTCAATCATGGCAATGTCGTTATCAATAAAGGCTTGATACATGCCCGTCATCATTTTGACGAATTGATTGATTTGCTTGCCTTCTAAGCCTAAGTTAAACGCCACTTCACGAGCTTCAAAAGGCATTAAGCCCACTAAGGGATCGACCGTGATGCGGAAGATTTTCTCTGGGGTTTCTTCAGCAACTTTTTCAATCTCTACACCACCTTCGGTCGATGCCATAAAGGTTACACGGCGAGTCGAGCGATCCACCACAGCACCAAGATACAATTCTGTTTGCACCGGATACATGTCTTCAGCCACCAATACAAAGTTAACAGGCTGACCTTCGGCATCGGTTTGATAAGTCACTAAATTTTTGCCGATTAACTCTTCAGCAATTTCTTTGGCTTCTTCACGGCTTTTAGCAATTTTTACGCCACCTGCTTTACCACGACCACCTGCATGCACTTGAGCTTTGATGACCGCCATGTCAGTAGGCGTTTTATCAAAAGCGTCGGCGGCTTCCTCACCACTGTGAGCAATAATGCCTTTTTGAATGGGCAGACCATAGCTGGCAAGCAATTCTTTGGCTTGGTATTCATGTAAATTCATAAAGAGTTATCCTTATTTTTAATAATGGTTTTTTGAGATAAAAATAATAACTAAAAAAACCATGCCCAAAAAACGAGCATGGCTTAGTTTTACTTACGTTTTTTGCGTTGGATGGCGTGAATCGCACGTCCATCGGCAGATAGTGCCGCTTCGTGTACCGCCTCGCTAACCGTTGGATGTGCAAAGGTCATCAATTGTAAATCTTCCACGCTTGAGGCAAATTCCATCGCAATCATGCCTTGATGCACAATGTCACCTGCTCCAACGCTAATGGCGTGCATGCCAAGCAAGCGATCAGTTTTGGCATCGGCAACTACTTTAATGCTGCCTTGACCTTCGCTTTGAGCCAGTGCCCGACCATTGGCAGCAAGGTTAAATGAGCCTGTTTTCACCTCATAACCTGCGTCTTTTGCCTCTTGTTCGGTCATGCCGACCCAAGCGATCTCAGGGTGCGTATAAATGACATTGATGATGGTGTCATAGTTGACTTGTGGTTTTTCGCCATGAATGCGTTCCACCGCCATCATGCCTTCTTCCATCGCTTTGTGAGCGAGCATGGGTCCTCGCACCAAGTCGCCAATGGCATATACGCCATCAAGATTGGTCTTGCATTGCTCGTTCACTTCGACCAACCCACGCTCAGTTAATTGGATGCCAGAATTTTCGCCCAACAATTTCTCAGAATATGCACGGCGACCGACACAAACAATTAACTTATCAAAGGTTTCAGTCGAGCTTTCGCCATCTTTTTCAAAGGTCACTTCAACTTGATCGCCCTTAATTTCAGAGCCAGTGACTTTGGTGTTAACACGAATGTCCAAGCCCTGTTTTTTGAGCAGTTTTCCAGCTTCTTTGGCAATGTCTTTGTCTGCGGCTGCCAAAAACTCAGGCAAGGCTTCAAACACAACGACTTCACTACCCAAACGGCGCCAGACAGAGCCAAGCTCTAAACCAATCACACCCGCACCAATCACACCAAGACGCTTTGGTACTTCGGTGAAATCCAACGCACCCGTTGAATCGACAATGATGCCTTGTTCGTTATCTACTTTGGCAACAGGAATGTCAATCGGGACAGAGCCTGCCGCTAAGATGACATATTTAGCGGTGATGGTTTTGGTCTCTTGAGAGTCATCTAGCGGTGTGAAAGTGACTTTTTTGCTGTCGCCTTTGCCATCTTCTAGCGTGCCCCAGCCTTGTAGCCAATCGACATTATTGCCTTTTAACAACATGGCGACACCACCTGTCAGTTGCTTGACGATGCCTTCTTTACGCTCAATCATTTTAGAGATATCAATGCCCACATCACCTGTACTGATGCCGTGCTCTTCAAGCTCGTGCTGGGCAGACTCATAGCGGTGCGAAGAATCAAGCAACGCTTTTGAGGGGATACAACCAACGTTTAAGCATGTACCGCCAAGTGCTGGCTCACCTTTATATACGCGTTTTTCGATACAAGCGACGCTCATGCCAAGCTGACCTGCACGAATGGCAGCTTCATAGCCACCGGGTCCGCCACCAATCACGATTAAATCATAACTGTCTTTCATATTATTTTGTTCCCATTTTTCATTCTTTATTAGGCTTATAAATTTGTTTGATGCCTTTGAATTTATAGGTCAAGTAACAACATCGCAGGGTCTTCTACCAAGTCTTTGATGGTGACCAAAAATTGAACCGCATCTTTACCGTCAATCAAACGGTGATCATAAGATAGAGCCACATACATCATCGGTAAGATGACCACTTCACCATCAACCGCCATTGGGCGTTCATTGATGGCGTGCATGCCCAAAATTGCCGTTTGTGGCGGATTTAGAATTGGCGTTGACATCAGCGAGCCGAATACCCCGCCATTGGTAATAGTGAACGTGCCACCCGTCATTTCTTGCAATGACAATTTGCCGTCACGAGCTTTGCCAGCATATTCACGAATGCCCGCTTCCACGTCTGCCATGCTCATCTGATCCGTATCACGCAAAACTGGCACTACCAAGCCACGGTCAGAAGACACTGCCACGCCTACGTCGTAATAGCCGTGGTAGACAATGTCGTCACCGTCGATTGAGGCATTTACCGCAGGGAAACGCTTTAAAGCTTCGGTAGCCGCTTTCACGAACAGTGACATAAAGCCAAGTTTTACACCATGACGCTTCTCGAAACGGTCTTTATATTGCGTCCGCATGTCCATCAGCGGTTTCATGTTGATTTCATTAAACGTGGTGAGCATTGCCGTGTCATTAGTTGCGGCAAGCAAACGATTGGCAACCGTTTTACGCAAACGAGTCATCGGCACCCGCTTTTCGGTGCGTTCACCCACCGACTCAGCAACGGTCTTACCACTGTCAGATTTAATTGAACTGTCCGCCTTTAAAGTCGGGTTCGCCATGTCGGATTTAGTGACCCGTCCGCCTCGTCCTGTGCCTTGCACATCTTCAGGATTCACGCCAGACTCTTTTGCTGCTTTGCGTACCGCAGGGCTCTGGTCTTTATGGGCTGGCTCATCTTTGGGGGCAGATGCTTCTTTTGGCTCGCCACCGTCAGTTGCTTGAGCTGTCGAGGTAGGGGCATCCGCTTTCGCTTCATTACTACTGTCACTGTTATCATCACCAGCAGAAGCAGAACCTGTCGCCCCCGCTTCAAATTCGGCAATGAGTTCATCTGAGAGCACAGTCTCATCAACTTGTTTAACGATTTTAGTCACCACCCCATCATCGGGTGCCATGACTTCCATCACTACCTTATCAGTTTCGATTTCTGCCAAAATGTCGTCACGATTGACCTGTTCGCCCTCGCTGACGTGCCATTCAACAATCGTACCATCGGCAACGGATTCAGGGAAAACTGGTGCTTTAATCTCGCTCATGGGAACTCCTTCAATTTTTATTCGGTTATTTCGGTTGTATGGCTAAATTATATCTATGGCTAAACAGTTAATCGTGCTTTTTCGCTTCCTTAACTTTTTGCATCTCTTCGGCTTCCTCCTCCGCCTTCTCGGCAGGGGTTGGCACTATGCCCAACGCATCATTGACGATTTGTTGTTGCTGTTTGGCATGGATTTGAGGCAAGCCTGTCGCTGGGGCTGCCGATGCAGGACGAGCAACAGGATCAACGATTTTGGCACGGGTTGGGTGTGGCACGACAATACGGAATAGATGCGGGGCAAGGTAATACCAAGCACCTTGGTTCAGTGGCTCTTCTTGTGCCCATACGATTTGTTCGAGATTGTCGTATTTTTCAATCTCAGCGATTAGACGCTTTTCAGGTAGCGGGTAAAGCTGCTCAATACGAATGATGGCAACGTTATCTAAATTCTGTTCACGACGCTGTTCCAATAAGTCGTAGTACACTTTGCCACCGCACAGGACTAAACGTGTCACTTTGCTGGTATCTTGAGTGTCAATTTCTGGCAGGACAGTTTCAAACTTGCCATTCGCCAATTCTTCTAGGTTTGAAGTCGCCAGTTTATGACGCAATAAGCTTTTGGGCGACATCACGATTAACGGCTTACGAATCGGGCGGATGGCTTGACGACGCAAAGCATGGAAAATCTGAGCGGGCGTGGTCGGTGTGATAACTTGCATGTTGTCTTCGGCACACAATTGCAAAAAGCGTTCTAAACGTGCCGATGAATGTTCGGGACCTTGCCCTTCAAAACCGTGTGGCAATAGCATGGTTAAACCACATACCCGTTGCCACTTGGTCTCACCACTTGAGATAAACTGGTCAATGACGACTTGAGCCCCATTGACGAAATCGCCAAACTGAGCTTCCCAAATAATAAGGGCATTCGGCACAGTCGTGGCATAGCCATATTCAAAGGCGAGTACCGCCTCTTCCGATAACAGCGAGTTATAAATTGCAAAGCGGGCTTGGTTATCGCTCAAGTGAGCCAGTGGCACATACATTTCACCATTATCGACGTTGTACAATTCCGCATGACGATGCGAGAACGTCCCTCGTCCAACGTCTTCACCCGTTAAGCGAACCAACACGTCTTCTTCAACCAAGCTGGCATACGCTAGGGTTTCAGCGGCTCCCCAGTTTAGGGGCTCTTCGCCAGTCTGCATGGCAAGGCGTTGTTCAACCACCTTTTTAACTTGGCGTTGTAACTTAAAGTCAGCTGGCAATTCTGCCATACGGCGACCATAAGCTTTAAGTTTATCGATATCGACACTGGTATCCCAATCGTCTTTTAAATCATGTCCTAGATAGGGTGTCCAATCAACGTACAAATCGGGATTAGGCTCACGCACTAAGGCACTGGCTACATACTCACCCTTATCAAGCGATTCCCGATACTCGTCTTCCATATTTTTGGCATCGGCATCATCGATTACGCCTTCTTTGATCAATTTTTCAGCATAAAGAGTGCGAGTAGTCGGCAACTTTTTGATGACCGCATACATCAGCGGTTGAGTTGCAGAAGGTTCATCGGCTTCGTTGTGTCCATTACGACGGTAACAGAACAGATCGATCACAATATCTTTGTTAAATTCGTGTCGATAATCGAGTGCCATTTGAGCCGCAAACACTACTGCTTCAGGATCATCGCCGTTCACATGAATAATCGGGGCATGCACCATTTTGGCAATGTCTGTGCAATACTCAGTTGAGCGGGCGTCTTCTTGACGGCTAGTGGTAAAGCCCACTTGGTTATTGATGATAATGTGAACCGTGCCACCAGTGGTATAAGCACGGGTTTGTGACATTTGGAAGGTTTCTTGCACCACGCCCTGCCCTGCAAATGCCGCATCGCCATGCACGACAAGTGGCAACACCAAATCGCCCGACGTATCATTACGGCGAACTTGTCGAGCCCGCACCGAGCCTTCTAGAACGGGCGATACAATTTCCAAGTGCGAGGGGTTAAACGCTAGGGCTAAGTGTGCCTCACCGCCTGGGGTCATGACATTTGAAGAATAGCCATTGTGATATTTCACATCACCCGAGCCTTTAGTCGGCAAGACTTTACCATCAAACTCATCAAACAAATGGGCAGGATTTTTACCTAAGATATTCACGAGTAGGTTGAGGCGACCACGGTGAGCCATGCCAATCACCATCTCTTTGGTGCCGTAGCCCCCTGCACGCTGAATGATTTCATTAACGGCTGGAATAAAGCTTTCGCCCCCTTCCAAACCAAAGCGTTTTACACCCGTGTATTTGCGAGCCAAATATTTTTCTAACCCTTCGGCAGCAGTCAATCGCTCCAGAATAGATTTTTTCTTGTCGGCATCATAGTTCAAATGCCCATGTTCGCTTTCCATGTACTTTTCGAACCAACGTTTTTCATCACTGGTGGTCACATGCATGTACTCTAAACCGATATGGCGACAGTACACACGTTCCATAATCTCAATGATTTCCCGCAAGGTTGCCCGCGACTTGCCAATATTTACATCACTGGTCGGAAATACGGTATCTAAATCGGCTTCAGATAAATCATGAAAAGCCAAGGTCAAATCTTTAACCTCGGCTCTGGGATGCAACATTAATGGGTCTAGCTGGGCTTTGCGATGTCCACGCCGACGGTATGCCGAAATAAGCTTTTGCACGCCCATCTGTTTCGGGTCGGCACAAGATTCACCCATGCTTAGAGCTTGCCCATTTGAGCCTGACTTATTGTTCGTCTGATTGCGAGCTAACAACAAAAATTGGTCTTGAATAGCAAGATGCTGGGCATCGCTTCCCGTATCATAATCAGCAAAATAGGCTTGCCAATCGGCATCTACATTATTTGGGTTTTGTAGATATTGCTCATAGAGGGCTTCGATATAGCTGGCATTGTCTCCAGCCAGCTCTGTCGTCGTATTAGGCATGGCGTTATTCATGATGCTCGTTAATTTTATGAGTTAGTTTTATGAAATGTATTTAGAGATTAAACGTCACTTGTTTTCTAGCAATATATATGAGTAACCAGTTTTTTGAACAACCAATGAGATAACCCTCTCATTGTGCTTCGAGCCTAGGGTAACATGGTTATAGAGGTGACATGGTTTGTTTGCTTAATACCATGTATTTATTATATGAATAGTGGTTATGCAAACATTTCTTATGCTAACAAAAAAAGACCTCCATTAGAAATAGAGGTCTGTTTATTTCAAGTAACTAAACCTGATAAACCAAGATAGTTAGTTGGCTTTAGCCTGCCTGATCGAGTAGCATATTTCGCAAATGACCAATCGCTTTGGTCGGGTTTAATCCTTTTGGACAGACCGACACGCAGTTCATGATGCCTCGGCAACGGAATAGACTAAACGGGTCATCAAGGCGAGCAAGACGGGCTTGCGTATCGCCATCACGGCTATCCGCCACAAAGCGATAGGCGTTAAGTAACGCTGAAGGACCAAGGAACTTCTCTGGGTTCCACCAAAAAGAGGGGCAACTGGTCGAACAACACGCACACAAAATACACTCATACAAGCCGTTTAATTTTTCACGGTCTTCAGGCGACTGTAAACGCTCGGTTGGCGGGGCAGGTTGCTCATTGATGAGGTAAGGATGAACCTTTTCATACTGCTCATAAAACTGGTTCATGTCCACCACCAAATCACGCACCACGGGCAAACCTGGCAACGGACGGATGGTGATTTTTTCGGGTAGGGTGTTCATGTTGAGCAAACACGCCAAGCCATTTTTACCGTTAATATTCATACCATCTGAACCACAAATGCCTTCACGGCACGAGCGACGGAATGTGATGGTTTCATCTTGCTTTTTTAATCGCAATAGTACATCCAGTAGCATACGATCCGAGTCCAATAGCTCGATGGTATACGTTTGCATGTAAGGGGCTTTATCCGTATCGGGATCATAGCGGTAAATTTCGATGGTGCGAGTGCCTCGACTCATGGCGTACTCCAATGTTTTCATGTCACTGATGACACTATTTGGCTAAAATCGGTAAAACCGATTGGCTAATTTTTACACTTCATTTGATTTTTTGAATGTCGCTCGACGTATTTGAATTAGTAAACCCGAACTTTTGGCTCAATATAATCCACCGTTAAGGGGACTTTACGCACAGGCTTATAAATAATTTTATTGCCGTCGGAATACCAAATGGTATGCTTCATCCAGTCATGGTCATTGCGTCCGTTCGGGGCGACGTTGTCATCCTCAGGGCGATCATAATCAAGCACCGTATGAGCACCACGGCATTCGTGACGGTTAGCGGCAGACAACATGGTGGCTTTCGCCACTTCATACAAATTCGCCACTTCGAAGGCTTCGATGCGAGCGGTGTTAAACACTTGCGATTTGTCCGCAAGTAAAATGTTATCTACCTTCTCGCCTAATGCCAACAACTTATCGACACCTTCATCCATCAAAGCTTGCGTACGGAATACACTGGCGTGTTTTTGCATTAACGCACGAATTTCATCAGCAACGTCTTGAGCGTTATAACCTTCGGTAGATTGTTGTAACTTGTTCAATCGACCCATCGTGGCATCCAATACTTGGGGTGATAACGGCTTATAGTTGTGGTCGTTTTGATGATACCCATCGACAATATGTTTACCAGCGGCTCGACCAAACACAACCAAATCAAGCAATGAATTAGTGCCCAAGCGGTTCGCCCCATGCACACTCACGCAAGCACATTCGCCAATTGCATACAAGCCCTTAACGATTTTACCTTCGGCATACAAACCTTCTTCATCTGTTCCTGCACCTAAATCAGGCACCGTAACTTGACCGTGAATGTTGGTCGGAATACCGCCCATCATGTAGTGAATGGTCGGAATAACGGGAATTGGCTCTTTGGTGATGTCCACGTTGGCAAAGTTTTTGCCAATCTCAAATACAGAAGGCACCCGCTTCATGATGGTTTCCTCACCTAAATGGGTCATGTCCATCTCAATGGGGTCAGCGTTTGGTCCACCG
>JAAXIL010000068.1:0-1356 GCA_012270355.1 Psychrobacter sp. | reverse complement strand
AGGGGCAAGGTCTTTCACGGTTGGGGCATAACGTTCCATAAACGCTTCACCATCCTTATTCCGTAAAATCGCCCCTTCGCCACGGCAACCTTCGGTCAAGAGAACACCTGCCCCGAATACGCCTGTTGGGTGAAACTGCCAAAACTCCATGTCTTGAAGCGGAATGCCAGCACGTACTGCCATGCCCAAACCCTCACCCGTATTGATATCAGCGTTGGTTGCTGCCGCAAAAATTCGCCCTGCACCGCCTGTTGCGAGTATCGTAATTGGCGTTTGGAAAACTGAAATTGCCCCCGTTTCTTGCTCAAGAGCAATCACACCATTGATATTGCCGTCTTCATCTTTGATTAAGTCTAAGGCAATCCACTCAATAAAAAACTGCGTGCCTTGTTGTAGGTTCTTTTGATACAAGGTGTGTAATAAGGCATGTCCTGTACGGTCAGCAGCGGCACACGCCCGTTGCACGGCTTTCTCGCCATAGTTAGAGGTGTGTCCACCGAACGGACGCTGATAAATGGTGCCATCTTCGTTGCGGTCAAACGGCATGCCCATGTGCTCGAGTTCATAAACCACTTTTGGGGCTTCACGGCACATATATTCAATGGCATCTTGGTCACCAAGCCAATCTGACCCTTTGACGGTATCATAAAAATGAAAATGCCAGTTATCCGGGCTCATGTTACCCAAACTTGCCCCGATGCCCCCTTGAGCGGCGACCGTATGCGAGCGAGTTGGAAACACTTTGGTGATGACCGCCACGTTCATGCCTGCCTCTGCCAGTTGCAGTGAGGCACGCATGCCAGATCCGCCACCGCCGACGATGACGGCATCATAATTTAAGGTCTTGATATTACTGATGGTATTGTCTTGAGCCGTTGCCATGCTGAATTCCTAATTTTTTGCTTACATTCGTATTGATTTCACAATTACTTAATTTAATGGCGAATTATCGATGGGGTAAAATGACCAAAACATAGCCATAATGCTGGTCAGCTTATGGGTTTAGGTCATAATGCCCAAGCCCCAAAAAATCATAATGCCCCAGAACAAATAGATTAAGATGGTAACAATCATCAGGGCTTGCAATACCAACCGCATACCCGACGATTTCACATAGTCAGTGAGCACCGTCCAAATGCCTACCCAAGCGTGACCCGCCAGTGCCAAAATCGCCACCAAGCTAAACAATCGCATGGGCAGACTCATCATAAACCGCACCCACTCATCGTAGGTGACTTGTCCATGCGTCAAAAAAAACCCAAGTACAACAACAGAATAGAGGGCAAGCACCACCGCACTGATACGCTGAACAATCCAATCGCGTGTGCCGGACCCGGTCAGGCCTGTCGCACTGTT
>JAAXIL010000069.1 GCA_012270355.1 Psychrobacter sp. | reverse complement strand
CCAATCACCAACCGCACATATATCACCGCAATCAGTACCAGCAAGCCAATCAACACAATAGCCCCAAGCAAAATGGTGAGTATCGGCAAACTAAAGCGAAGCTCAAACCAATAGCTAATCGTCAGCCACGCCACCACGCTTGCTCCAACCACAGCAAACGCCCCAGCACTCACGCCAAGCACGCCAATTTCCAGCACGTTGATGGCGTACAAATCCCGAGTTTGCATACCCAGCAGGCGAAACGAGGCACTGTCTCGCAAGCGGTCTTGCGATGTGGATAATAGCGACGTAATCAGCACCATCACACCTGTGAACAACGCCAGCCCCGTAAACACCTTCACCAGTTGGCTCATCTGCTCGACAAATTCCTGAATGCGTCCAGCAATCGCTCCGCCGTCAATCGTGGTGATGGTAGGGTAGGTTTGGGCGAGCGTGGCTTGTAGCGTGGGAATGCTATCACTCGGCACGCTGGCAGTGGCAAATTGTATTTGCGGGGCGTTTGCCAACACTTCAGGCTCAAACAAAAAGTAAAAAAATGGGCTGGGCGTGCGTTCATACCGTTCTCGGATGCTGGTGATTTGCCCCACCACCTCGATGCCTTGAATGTTAAAGCGAATACGGTCGCCTAGCTCTGTGCCTAGCATGTCGCTAGCGGTGTCCAAAATTGACATGGGCACGACGTTGTCGGCTGTGCCTGTTTCGCTGATACCTGTATCATTCACCTTGTCATCATTCGATACCGTCTCGTCGATGGGGGTGTATAACTCGCCATCGGTCAGTGTGGTTTGAATAAACTCGGTGTCCATCACCGTGTCCATATAGCTTAAATTAAAAATGCGGGTCGGGTCGTCTTCCGTGCCCGATTCAATCTCACTGATGGGTACGCCGTTCACGTCTCGGATGCGGGCTCGAATCACAGGGTAATAGGTGAGAGGTGTGTCGCTGACTTGTGCCATTATCTCGTTGATACCGTCGTGTTGGTCACTTTGCACGTCCAGCAAAAATAAATTGGGGGCATCTTCAGGATACGCTTGCACAAATTGGGCGTTTAGGCTGTGATTAAGTATCGTTACCAACGTCAGTACCGCCACTGACAACGCCAACGTGACAAAAAATAAGCCCGACTGGTTGCCCTTGCGAGATAGGTTATGGATTGCCGTGCGTCCTAGCCAGCCAAAGAGGCGTTTGTCCGCCAGTCTGCCCAGTACCCAAAGCCAGCCTTTAGCCAAAATCCAAAATCCGCCAGCCAGCCCCAGCATGGCAAGCAAGGCTTGTCCACCAGTAAATAGCGAGCCAAATTCCCACGCCATCAAAGCATACGCCAGCCCCAGCGTGAGGACATACCACCACAGGGGCGGACGCTCACGAGTGGCGGTTTGCGATTTGAGCACGGCAGAAGGTTTGGTACGAGTGACGGCATACAGGCTGTATTGCACCATCAGCCACGTGATAGCAAGGGCGACGACGGTCACTTTAACAACGCTTAAGACGTTGATGGTAAGAGCAATGTCGGCAGGCAACACCGCCGTGAGGTAGGTTTTGCCAACCATCAGTAGCCCAAAGCTTAACGCCACCGCCAAGGCACACGCCAGCACCGCCATACCAATAAACACACGGGTATAGCTGGCTTTGATGCTTGCCATCGACTCGCCCAACGCACGGCGAATGGCATTGGTGCGGTGCTCACGTCCAATAAAAGCTTGCGTCACGCCAAGCTGTGCCACTGCCGACAAAAACAACACGGCAATGACCAGCAATTTTAAAAACCGAAGTACGTTATCCGACACCCGCGTGACCGACGTGTCCGACTCGTCTGCCGTTTTTAACTCAAAAGCGGAGTCGTCATTCATGGCAGGCGTATCGGCTTGCAAGGTAGACAGTTTGGTTTGCACCTGCGTCATCTGCTCAGGTGTGCCTGTCATCTCAATGCGATAATTCACTCGGCTACGTGCTCCGAGTAGATCGGTAGCAGGTAAAGCATCAGCGTCCATCACCACCCTTGCCCCAAAACCAAACGCCGTCAAAGGGCGGTCAGGCTCGGACAATAACTCATCGGCAATGGTAAACGTGCCTTTGCCAATTTGTACCGTGTCGCCAATGTCGAGATTGAGCGTGGTTAGCACCTGCGTTTCAACCACCACCGAGTCGGTGTCTAGCACCTGCCATAGCGGTTTACCCGATGCCAGCGTGACCTCACCAAACAAAGGGTAGGCATGCGACACCGCTTTGATGCGAGCGAGCAAAGCTTGTGCGTCGTCACTGTTGTTTATCTCACTGACGTTTACATTTTGGTTTGCGTCGGAACTGGTATTGATGTTGGGGTCGGCATCGGTATTGCCCAAAAGCATGGCATTAAATTGATAGTCATACACCACTTGTTCATCGGGCAAGTCTTGCACCGCCTCCAATACGGCAGGCGACCACGCATATTGACTGGTTACCACCACGTCACCGCCCACGATGGTGCGTTGATTGTCGGTCACATACGCATCGACCGATTGTTGAATGGAATCCAGCGTGAGATAGGTCGCCAGCGACAGCACCATCGACAGTAAAAACAACATAGGATACAGCCAGTGTCGCCACCAACTGCGAGACAGCGCAAGGTTGGGTAAGGATTTTTTAAGAGCATTTATATAAGATGACATTCGTTTTATGTTGTTAGGTGTTTATAGACTATGGGATTATCTTATGGCTAAGTCTAACATCTCAATTGATCATCTTAGCCTTCTATGTATGTAAGTTATGGTCTGTTTATCAGTCCTCTACATCAGAGCCTGATGTAAGTGAACGAGTGTCAACCCAAATTTCTTATTATCGTCAAAACTTAACGCTTAATCGTAAAGTTTGTTAAATCGTTTGGCGGCTGCCAAAGAATATGCTTTAATCATTCTCGTCAGGCATTATTTGGTTAATGTTTTGGCATATAAGTAATTTGTTAGATTAAAAATAGCATTAAAAGGTTAGGTAACTAATCCGTTTAGGATAAATTTTTAACTTAATTATTACTTACAACTTAACTTATTTTTATTTTTGAATAAATTTTTATAAGGAATTTTAGCATGGCTAAGTTATCTCTTGATGCATTAAATGAAATTGATGGTTTTGTAGCAGCCGCTTTGGTTGATAGTGAGTCTGGTTTGTCTTTGGCAGCCATTGGTACAGGTATTGACCTTGAGCTAGCTGCCGCTGGTAACACTGAGGTTGTGCGTGCAAAGCGTAAAGTTGCTGAAGCACTTGGTCTAAATCAGAGCATCGAAGACATCCTAATCACGTTGAACACTCAATACCACTTGATTCGCCCACTCGTGCGTAATGAAAACTTGTTCTTGTACTTGGTACTTGACCGTCAAAAGTCTAACCTTGCTATGGCTCGTCACACATTGAAATCATTCGAAACTGAACTAGATTTCTCGTAATCTCAACTGTCAATCAAATATGATGGACATTGAGAAGTAAGTAATTAAGAAGTAAATAGAAGATACCCGCCTTTTGGTGGGTATTTTTTTGCGTCATGGTTTATTCGCATAACGTCCTAACTATTTGTATTTTGCTTACCAAGCTGAAAAAGACATAGCCGAACAAATGCGGTAAAATCCATCTTTTATTTGATGACTCATGCATGACTTCAGACCTTGGCTTAGGGCGAATAAAACTTGGCTATCTGCCATGCCTTAGCCATGCCTAATTGTTTACAAGTCATCCCCTAGCCATAGCTAAGGGTTGCGTCATTCCTAATCCTAAAGACAGCCTAGTTACTGTTTCCCACCCAGACAGAGAATTTTATGCCCGACACTGCTCCGTTTTCGCCACCTGCTTGGCTCAAGCCTAATCATCTTGCTGGGATGCTCCGAGGCATCGAAAAAGAAGGTTTGCGGATGCAGCCTGATGGGTTTTTGGCACAAACCCCTCATCCCCACTTGCTCGGCTCAAAACTCACACATCCCAATATCACGACCGACTATTCTGAAAGTTTGCTCGAACTCATCACCGACCCCAAAGATACGGTAACGGCAATGCTAGCGATGCTCAGAGAGTTGCACGTTTTGGTCTATCAGGCGATGGGTGCCGATGAGCTCATGTGGTCATTGTCCATGCCCTGCATGTTATCTAGCGATGATGCAGACATTCCATTGGCAGACTATGGATCATCCAACATTGGGAAACTCAAAACGCTGTATCGTAGCGGGCTGGGCGTACGTTATGGCAGACGGATGCAGACCATTGCAGGATTGCATTACAACTTGTCGTTTAGTGATGATTTTTTTGTGGCTTGGCAAAAAGAGTTGGGCAATCAAGATGACTTAGCAACGTTTAAAAACGACAAATATTTGGGGCTGATTCGCAACTTCAAACGTCTAACACCATTGGTACTCTATCTGACAGGAGCAAGCCCGTCGGTTTGCCCGTGCTTTTTGACAGGGCGAGAGCATACCCTTAAAAGCATGAACGACACCACGCTGTATGAACCCTTAGCGACCAGCTTGCGGATGGGTAAACTTGGCTACACCAACAGCGTACAAGATCATCTCGACATTCGTTACAACAATCTGCCCGAATATGTTACTGGGCTTCGGGCAGCGATAGGCACACCATTTGAAGACTTCATGGCAATTGGGGTGGACGATAAAGATGGCAATCCGATTCAAATCAATGACCACATTTTGCAGATCGAAAATGAATACTACAGCCCCATTCGTCCTAAGCAAATCACCAAATCTGGGGAAACACCAAGCCGAGCCTTAGAAGATAGAGGCATTGCCTATGTGGAGTTTCGAGCCATCGATTTAGACCCCTATTCAGACATTGGCATTCGTTTGTCGACCGCTTGCTTTTTGGAAGTGCTTGCCCTGTATTGCTTACTCACCGATTCGCCCGAGTTGATGCCCGATGAGGATGCTTTGCTCGCTGACAACTTAGAGCGGGTAGTTAATCGTGGCAGACAGCCTGACTTAAGAGTGATGACTGCCGAGGGAGAAACGTCGTTTGCAGGTTGGATGCAACGCCATTTGCATCGAATGTTCCCACTGGCTGACCTGTTGGACGCTCAAAATGGTGGCAATCATTATCGCTTGGCAGTGACGTTAATGCTCGGCAAGGCAGCAAACCCACAAACCACATTATCGGCTCAAGTACTTGCCGACACCGAGCGTCTGGGCAGCACTTGGCAGTTGGGTTATGAGCTTGCCAAACAGCACCGACAAGCCATCATGACCCAAACCTTAAGCCCCAATACGCAAGCCCGCTATGAGGTACTTGCTGAAAAATCGTGGCTTCAGCAACAAGACATTGAAGCAAGCGACACCCAATCTTTTTATGACTATATCCAGCAGTATCGTTAATTTGATTTTTTGAGGGTGATCCTATGTCCCGTTACCTAACTTACCGCAAACTTAATTGGTTGCTCGTCCTCGCTGCTATTGTTGGCATGGCGTTTGCGTTGGTATTTTTACAACACTATAAGGGCTTAACCCCTTGTCCGCTGTGCGTTTTTCAACGAGTGGGATTGATGGTCATGGGGGCGTTTGCTCTCATTGCTGGCATTTTTAATCCCCGTAAGCTGTGGCTACGAGCAGTGCTTTGGGTGGGCTCGATGGCAGGCATCTTGTGGGCGGCAGGGGTGGCAGCTCGGCACGGTTGGCTACAAAACTTACCGCCCGATAAAGTGCCCTATTGTGGTCCATGTTTGGAATATTGGCTTGAATCCCTGCCCTTGCAAGACGTGGGGAACCAAGTGTTGTCAGGCTCAGGCGAATGTGCGGTGGTGGATTGGACGTTTATGGGCATGAGCATTCCTGTGCAATCGCTCATTTTCTTTAGCCTACTCGTGCTCATCAACTTGGTAGTGGGTATGCGAATTTGGCAAGATAAGTAGACAAATTAATTAAGTGACTAAAGTAATTAAGTGACTAAAGTAAGTTTGGATAACAAGGAAAAACCATGTGTGGTATCGTCGGAGCAGTGGCAGAACGCAACATTGCAGGTATTTTGCTCGAAGGACTAAAACGACTCGAGTATCGAGGCTATGACTCGGCAGGCTTGTCGGTCATTACTCAAGAAAGCATGGGCTATGAGCTACACCGTGAACGACAAGTCGGCAAGGTGCAGGCTTTGGTGGATGCGGTAGCTACCAACCCCGACTACTTTAACGGTCACATCGGCATTGCTCATACCCGCTGGGCAACGCATGGCGAACCCGCCCAAAAAAATGCCCATCCGCATGTCTCGGGCAAGGTTGCCGTCGTGCATAATGGTATTGTCGAAAACTTCGCCGAGCTAAAAAGTGAAATGCAGAATAAGGGCTATACCTTCACGTCAGAAACCGACACCGAAGTCGTGGCTCATCTCATCGCTGATGCGTATACAGAATCAGGCGACTTGCTAACTGCCGTGCAAGCGGTTACCCCTCGGCTGCATGGAGCATTTGCTTTGGGAGTCGTGCACGTTGACAACCCCAATGAGCTCATTGCTGTGCGTCTTGGCTCGCCACTGGTGATTGGCGTAGGCATTGGCGAGAACTTCATTGCCTCCGACCAACTGGCACTTTTGCCAGTGACCAACCGCTTTATGTATTTAGAAGAAGGCGACATCGCTAAAGTGACCCGTAATGCCGTGACGATTTTTGCAGATGGCGAGGCAGTCACTCGCAACGTCAATGAGCTTGATGCCGCTCAGCACAATGCCGACAAAGGCGAATTTCGCCATTATATGCTCAAAGAAATCTATGAACAGCCCGATGCGGTTAGTAAAACGCTAGATTTGGCGATAGATGGCACCACCTTCAAATCAGACTTTTTAAGCCGTCATGAAGACGCACTGGCATCGGTCAAGCACATCCAAATTTTGGCGTGTGGCACAAGCTATCATGCGGGCATGATCGCAAAATACTGGTTTGAGGACATCACTCGCCTGCCCTGCTCGGTGGAAATCGCCAGTGAATATCGCTATCGCAATCCTGTCGTCGTCGATAACACGCTCATCATTTGCATTTCGCAATCTGGCGAAACGGCAGACACTCTATCGGCACTGCGAGATATACAAAGACGAAGTAAATCGGGTGACATTTCAGGACTACTAAGCCTTGCGTTATGTAATGTGCCAACGTCGTCGCTGGTGCGAGAAACCGACATTTTCTTAGCCACTGCCGCAGGCGTAGAGGTGGGTGTCGCCTCCACCAAAGCCTTCACCACGCAACTGGTGGCACTGCTTTGCTTGGTACTCAAATTAGGACAACTACAAGGGCGAATGTCCTTGGAAGATATCGCTGAAATTATTACCCAAATGCACAAACTGTCAGGGGAACTGTATCAGACCTTAAGTTTGAATTCAGACATTGAAACATTGTCCGCACATTTTGAAGTCAAAACCAGCACGCTATTTTTGGGTCGAGGTACGCAGTTCCCGATTGCCCTAGAGGGGGCATTAAAACTTAAAGAAATTTCTTATATTCATGCAGAAGGCTATGCAGGCGGTGAACTCAAGCATGGACCACTGGCTCTCGTCGATAAGGACATGCCAATCGTGGTGCTTGCTCCCAAAGATGCGATGTTGGACAAACTCAAAGCCAATATGCAAGAAGTGCACGCACGGCATGGCGAGTTGTTTGTATTCGCCAGCGAAACCAGTCAAATCGAAGCCGACGAGCGATTGCACGTTGTTTATGTGCCTGACACGCATGAGTTGCTTGCTCCGATTGTATATATCATTCCCTTACAACTACTATCGTATCATGTGGCGGTTTTGCGTGGCACCGATGTGGATCAGCCCCGCAACCTAGCAAAATCAGTCACCGTAGAATAAATCGCTACGCATTTATTTCGACTTGTGTACGCGAGTAATAAAGATTCATACTAAAAAGCGATTCATACTAAGAAGTAATTTTTTAGCGGCAAATGGGTTTTGGCTAATCTCCGCTTTATTTAAGCTGGGTCACGCATTTTGCTTTGCTTATTGTAGAGCCTTCGGTTGTCAACTCACGAGTGGGCTTATCATAGTCTCTCGCAAGCCCCCACCTTTTTAATCCTGCATGGAGCAACCCGTGTTTCAGTGTTTTTTCCTCAATAAAAAATGGTTGCCTTGGTCAATACTCGGCACGCTCCTCATCATAGCAGTGACTTGGTATCAGGTGAGCCTAGACGTTCAGATTAACGACTGGTTTGGTGAGTTTTACGACATGATTCAGGTGGCGGTGACCGAGCCGAATACCATCACGTTCGAGCAGTTTTTGTGGACCTGTTTTACGTTTTTCAAAATTGCGGGCATTTATATCATTGTGGCGGTGCTGATTGATTTTTTCACCCGTCACTATATCTTTCGTTGGCGAACCGCCATGAACGATTATTACACCGCCCATTGGGATGAGGTACGCCACATTGAAGGAGCATCGCAGCGGATTCAAGAAGACACCATGCGTTTTGCCAGCATCATGGAAACTTTGGGGGTGAATTTCATGCGGTCGGTGATGACGCTGATTGCCTTTATGCCCCTACTTGTTGAGCTTGGCAAGAACATCACCACGTTCCCGATATTTGGCGAGGTACAATATGGCTTGGTGTATTTGGCGATTATTGTGTCACTTGGCGGCACCATATTATTGGCAGTGGTCGGCATTAAACTGCCCGGGCTTGAGTTCAATAACCAAAAGGTTGAGGCGGCGTACCGCAAAGAATTGGTATATGGCGAAGACCACGCCAATCGAGCTGACCCCGAAACCTTAAGCCAATTATTTGGCAATGTGCGAAAAAATTACTTTAAGCTGTATTGGAATTACTTGTATTTTGATTTGGTGAAGTGGTCGTATCTGCAAGCCAATGTGATACTCGTGTATATTGCGATGGGTCCAACCATTGTGGCAGGTGTCGTCACTTTTGGCGTGATTCAACAAACCGTGCGAGCGTTTGGCAAAGTCGAAGAGTCATTTAAGTTTTTTGTATATTCGTGGGGCACGGTGATTGAACTTTTGTCAATTTATAAACGTTTGCGAGGGTTTGAAAGGCAGATTCAGGCATAGAGCTTGGTGTATTTAAATGTCACCACGTCACGCTATAAAGGATTAGGCAGATAAATCTGGCATCATTAACTTTCAAGGTGAATCATCGTGCCGTTTTTATATGATTATGTAGATGTCACTTGGACAGATGATGATAAGTCGATAATTTATGTCAAGTTAAATGGCAGTAAAACTTTTTATAGCTTTGAAGGGGAAGTTTTAGAGTACGAATAACAGAATAAACTGAGTTACCTTCCAACCAACCACCCCACCAACCAATCCAAAAACTCATCGGTGGTGGTGGTGACATTTATAACGAATATGCGTTTTCCATCTGTTCGCTTTATCCAAACTTGGGCTAAATAAATACCCAGGAGCGACCAGCCAGCCGTCTTTGTGTGCCTGCATTGCCAGCTCTGCCGTATCCACTTCAGCGAGGTGACGGCTCGTGTGCCCTATTTTTTCGTCAAACTGTCCTTCAAATTGTGACACGTCCAACCAATAAAACAAACATGGATTGCCCTCATGCGTCACAGCAAAGCCTCGTGACCTAAGCCGAGCAATCAGCATCGCATGTGCCTTGGAAAGGCGAACTTGAAGGTCGGCAAGATGCTTATTGAACTCCACGTCTTGCCAAATGTGACAAATGGTGCGTTCGGTCATCTCGGGACAAATCATGTTGTTGAGCATTTTTTGGCGGGGTTGATGCTAGCGAATATGTCGTTCAAACAAAAAAAAGCATAGCAAATCAAAGCTAAACACCTTGAGTTTTAATTACCAGTAATTCGTCAATCAACGTACGAGCAATTGAACCTTTAAACGGAATTTTTGGTAAGTTGTCTAAGTCAAAAAATTGGGCATCGGTGAGCTCCGTGTCATCCAATTTCAACTCATCACTAGCATTCTCATTGACACAGTCCGCATAAAATCCAACCATTAAATTCGATGGATACGCCCAAGGCTGACTGCTATGATAGCGTAAATTGGAAATAGCTAGCCCTGTTTCCTCTTCTACCTCACGATGCACCGCCCCCTCCAAACTCTCGCCAATTTCAACAAAGCCTGCAATCAATCCATACATGGGATTATCGCCATAACGCCGATGATGAGCCAGCAAAAGTTGCGTTCGACCTTCAAACTGGCGAGTAATGGCAACGATGACACACGGTTGAATGCGAGGATATTGCCGATAATGACAAACGGTACAAACGTAAGCCAGCTCAAAATCGGAAACGGTGGCCGATGCTCCACACCGACTACAAAAATTGTGATTGGCATGCCAACGCAACAGTTGAATGGCGGTCATCATTACTTGGCTATCAGTGTTACTTAGATGAGTAATCTACTGTCGAGTGGATTCCCACTCCTCGGGCATACCGACACGAGATTGAATTTGTGCTTGATGCGATGCCGTTAGCATTGACCAGGTTGCGACATATAGAGGTTTCTGCTCGTTGTCTTGACTAACAGGCAGAAGGGGGTAAAGGGTTGATAAATCATCATCTTGCAATGAACAAAATAAACGATGCGAAAAAGCAATGTTATGTAAATCGTCAGACAATACGATAAGATGATGCAATGGTTTTGCCATACTTAAATACAACAGCGGGATGAAATAAGGAAGACAGTTTATGCCGAATTCAGGTCAACATCAATCGCCAACATTGTGCAAACAAAACACCCTCGGCATTATTGGCGGTATGAGTTGGGAAAGCACCCAAACCTATTATCGCCTGATTAACGAGGGCGTAAGAGAGCGTTTAGGCGGACTGCATTCAGCAGAGTTACTGATACACAGCTTAGACTTCTCACCTATCGAAACCTTGCAGATGCAAGGCGATTGGGATGCAATGGGTGATATATTGGCAGATAGTGGACTGCGTCTCAAACAAGCAGGGGCAACTGGCTTACTCATTGCCACCAACACCATGCACAAGGTGGCAGACGCTGTAACTAAGGCGACAGGTTTACCGCTGATTCATATTGCCGACGCTACCACTAATGCCATCAAGCAAGCAGGACTGACTAAAATTGCGTTGCTGGGCACGCAATTCACCATGACGCAGGACTTTTACAAACAACGTCTTATTGATGCAGGCTTATCCGTAATGATTCCTAACGACAGAGAGCGAGAAGACGTGCATCGCATCATTTATGATGAACTTTGCCAAGGACAAATAATTGATGCCTCTCGACAACGTTATATCCAAATTATCAAACGGTTAGCTGAGAATGGAGCCCAAGGGGTGATTTTAGGATGCACAGAAATTGGACTGCTCATCAGTCAAGCTGACAGCCCAATTCCTGTGTTTGATACCACTGTGATACATGCACAAACAGGCGTGGACTTCCTACTGGCTCAGAATGCCTAGGCATTGTTCTTTGTTAGATAGCTTTGCAGTTTCGCCAAAATCACGCCATAAAGTGGCAAAAATAAACAAATACCGATAATCATCTTAAACGTATAATCCACCAAACCAATTTCCAGCCAATGTTCCGCCATAAAGGGATCAGGGCTTTGATAGAATGCGATAGTAAAGAACACCAGACTATCAATAAGATTGCCAAAGAATGTGGATGCTAACGGAGCAACCCACCATGTCTTTAATTGCCGAAGACGGGCAAAAATCGTAATGTCTAAGAGTTGACCAATCACATAGGCACTAAAACTAGCAAGCACCACTCGAAACACAAATAGATTGAATTCCAGCAAATGACTGTGACCAACAAATTTGCCTTCAAAAAATACCACCGAAAAGTAGTAGGAAATAATTAAGGCAGGAATCATCGCAAAGAAAATAATTTTGCGAGCAAGGTTGCGTCCGAATATGCGAACTGTTAAATCGGTAACCAAAAAGATAAACGGAAAGGTAAAAGCACCCCACGTCGTGGCGAAGCCGAATATTTCAAAGGGGAGTTGCACCAAATAGTTACTGGTCGCAATAATTAAGATGTGTAGGCTAACCAGCCAGAATAAGGCTCGGTTGTAGGTAGTACTGGAAAACTGTAACGCAGACGTTTGCATCAGATAATCCTTTTTAAGACAGGGTGAGGGAACCTGTAGCTAAAAGTTTTAGCTAGGGTAAGATTATAAATAAACCCCCCGCTTCTTATTGAAGCGAGGGGTTTAGGAGCCCGGTTAAGAGCTAAA
>JAAXIL010000214.1:828-12181 GCA_012270355.1 Psychrobacter sp. | reverse complement strand
CGGCGCCCTCCCCTTGCTAAGGGGAGGGGTGGGGTCATTCGATATGTTTATATTGAGTAGTAAATTGAGAGATTTACGACATATCTAATTTCAAATTCAAAACCATTAAGTTATTCATCATGCAAAAAACCATCATTCAAAACCGCATTACTGATTTACGCCAAGCCATGCAAACGCACGGCATTGATGCTCTGATTGTGCCTTCTGCTGACCCACATTTGTCCGAATATCTGCCTGAATATTGGCAAGCACGGCAGTGGTTATCTGGGTTTACTGGGTCGGCTGGTACGTTGGTAGTGACCGCAACCGAGGCAGGACTGTGGGCGGACAGCCGATATTGGGTACAAGCTGACAACGAGCTGGCGGACACAGGTATTGAATTGCAAAAATTGCAAACGGGCAATAGCCATGTTGATTGGTTAAAACAGTGGGTAAAACAGCAGTTGTCAAATAAAGATGAGGTGGTAATTGCGTTGGATGGCAATGTGTTGTCGGTGGCGGAACAAACCCGTTTGCAAACCGCCTTTAATGGATACGCCGTCACGCTAAAAACCGATGTCGATGTGCTCAATGAGATTTGGCAAGACCGCCCTGCCCTGCCGACTGCCCCAATCTACGCCCACGATGCAAAATTTGTGTCACAATCGGCAAGCGATAAATTGCGCGCGGGACGCGAGCATATGGGAGACCAAAATGCCCAGCACCAGCTGCTTTCACGCCTTGATGATGTGGCATGGCTTACCAATTTGCGGGGCAATGATGTCGATTATAACCCTGTCTTTTTGGCTCATGTCTTAATTGATGAAGACAAAGCCACTCTATTTGTCGATACGCAAAAGATAAGTAAGGATGTACAAGCCTTGTTAGATGACGCAGGGTTTAACGTGGCAGATTATGCCGATGTAAAGACTGCTTTGGACAAACTGTCTGCCGAAGATACTTTGTTGATTGACCCCAGCCGTGTGGCGGTTGGTACGTTGGCAAAGGTAAGCGAAAACGTCACCATCATCGAAAAAACCAACCCATCAACGATGCTCAAAGCTGTCAAATCGCCCGATGACATTGAGCACATTCGAGAAGCCATGCGTCAAGATGGTGTGGCGTTATGCGAATTTTTCGCCGAGTTCGAAAGACGCTTGGCAGACGGTGAACGGTTAAGCGAGCTGGATGTAGATGAGATGCTGATTGACGCCAGATCTGCCCAGCCTAATTATGTCTCACCCAGCTTCCCGACCATTGCAGGCTTTAATGCCAATGGGGCACTCCCCCACTACCGTGCGTTGCCCGACAACTTTAGCTATTTGGATGGCGACGGATTATTGCTCATCGACTCAGGCGGACAGTATCAAAATGGAACGACCGACATTACCCGCATGGTCGGAATCGGGCAGGTCAGCGATGCTCAAAAAACGGACGTGACTCGGGTACTTCAAGCCCATATTGCTCTTGCTGAAGCTCATTTCCCTGAGGGCATTCCTGCTCCCAACCTTGATGCGATTTGCCGAGCTCCGCTATGGCGTCACGGTTTGGACTATGGACACGGCACGGGGCATGGCGTGGGTTATTTTTTGAATGTGCACGAAGGCCCGCAAGCCATCTCGCATAATGCTGACCGCAAAAATCGTGAGATGCGAGCAGGGATGCTGACCAGCAACGAACCTGGGCTATACCGTGAAGGCAAATGGGGTATTCGCATCGAAAACTTAGTGGTGAATCAAGTCGTCAATCATAAAAACGATGTCGATAATGAGTTTGGCGATTATTTATGTTTTGAAACCGTGACGCTGTGCCCGATTGACACTCGTCTGCTGGATATTGACTTGCTGACTGAGGCAGAAAAAGCGTGGCTAAATGGCTATCACACCAAAGTCTATCATGAGCTAAAGGGCAGAATGTCAGATGAAGCGTTGGCGTGGCTTGAGGCGAGGACGCAAGCAATCTAACCATTTATTCATCGTGCTTTCATGATTGAATTGCTGATTAGCATTTGGCAAATGCTATAATCCGCCCTTTCCGTTTTGTGCAGACTTTCCGATGGCAAAAAGCAAACTGTTTCGCTCCACTTTTATCGTCAGCTCCATGACCATGCTCTCTCGCATCTTAGGGCTGGTGCGAGACATGGTGCTGATGGGCGTGTTTGGGGCGGGCGGATTGATGGATGCCTTTTTGGTGGCGTTCAAAATCCCTAACTTTTTGCGTCGCTTGTTTGCTGAAGGGGCATTTAGCCAAGCTTTTGTGCCCGTGCTGTCAGAATATAAAGAAAAGTTCACCCTCACCGAGGTGCAACTGCTGATTTCTCGCACCTCGGGGGCACTCATGTTGGTGTTGTCGGTGCTAACCGTGGTGGTGATTTTGTTTGCCCCATGGGTCATCACCCTGTTTGCCCCAGGTTTTGCTGACGAACCCGATAAATTCGCCACTGCCAGTGAATTGCTCCGCCTGACCTTCCCTTATTTGTTGTTTATCTCCATGACCGCCTTCGCAGGCAGTATTTTGCAAAGCTATGGTCGGTTTGCTGCTCCTGCCTTTGCTCCCGTGCTGCTCAATTTGTGCATGATTGGGGCAGCTCTTATTTTTGCTCCCATGCTCACCACGCCCATCATGGCACTGGGCTATGCCGTTGCACTGGCAGGGATGCTACAATTTTTTATTCAACTGCCCCAGCTTTTGCAACAAAAATTACTCGTCGCCCCCAAGATTGACTTTCAGCATGAAGGGGTACGTCGCATCTTAAAGCTGATGCTTCCTGCCATTTTTGGTGTTTCGGTGACACAAATCAATTTATTACTGAATACCATTTTTGCCTCGCTGATGATTGGTGGCTCAGTGTCTTGGCTCTATGCTGCCGAACGCTTGAGCGAATTGCCACTTGGGTTGATTGGTGTGGCAATTGGCACAGTGATTTTGCCCAGTTTATCGGCATCTGAAGCCAAACAAGATGATGTGAGCTTCCGCAAAACGCTCGATTGGGCGGCTCGGTTGATTGTGCTCGTGGGCTTGCCTGCTTCTTGTGCGATGTTTGTGCTGTCCGATGTGCTGATGCAAACCTTATTTATGCGAGGTGAATTTACGCTAAACGATGCCGACATGAGCGGGCTGGCGTTAAAGAGTTTGGCAGGGGGTATTTTGGGCTTTATGCTGATTAAAATTTTTGCCCCTGCCTTTTTTGCCCGTCAAGACACCAAAACGCCCGTAAAAATCGGCATAATCTCGGTGTTGGCAAACATGGCGTTTAGTGTGGTGTTTATCGGGCTGTTTTATTTACTTGAGTTGCCACTTCATGGTGGATTAGCACTCGCCACGACGGGGGCATCTTTTGTCAATGCAGGCTTACTGTATTATGTGCTACACAAACGGAATGCCTTCCGTTTTGGTACACATTGGGGCAAGCTCATTGCTCAGTTTGGCGGGGCGAGTGGAATCATGGTGGCAAGTTTGTATTTTATGCTACCCTATTTCCCCACGCATGAGGCACAGTGGCAACGCATCATCGCTTTGCTGATTATTTGTGCATTAGGGGCATTGGTCTATGCGGTTGTACTGTTGGCGACAGGGTTTCGTCCAAGACAGCTTAAACATGGCTAAACAATTCAGGTAAATCACCCATTATTCGTCCGTTTTCAGTTCACTCACGCCACACACGCGATGACTGGGGAAAAACACCTTGAAGGTTGAGCCTTTGCCTTCAACCGATTCGATTTTTAGCGTCGCATCGTGTTGGTAAAGCACATGTTTGACAATGGCAAGTCCCAAACCCGTTCCGCCTGTCGCTCGACTGCGTCCACTGTCCACCCGATAAAACCGCTCGGTCAAACGGTCGATGTGCTCGGGGGCGATGCCAATACCATTATCACTGACTGCAAACAAACACCCGCCTTTAACCGCTTGCCAACTGACGCTAATCTCACCGCCTTTGGGCGTGTATTTGATCGCATTGGTGACCAAATTGAGCAGAGCACTGTTCAGATAAACCTCAGAGCCGTATAGGTTTTGTTGGGAATCAATGTGCAAGTCGATGAGATGCCCAAACTCTTTGTTATACACCTGAGCATCATCAAAAATATGAGTCAGCAGACGGGGCATATCAATACATTGACGCTCGCCAACCTCCTCATTTTCAAGGCGTGATAGCAACAGCAAATCGTTAATGATGCTGTTCATGCGACGAGTTTGCTGAGTCATCAGGCTAAATCCCCGTTGCCACTTCGGATCGAGGTCAGGCTGATCAGAAAAGGTTTCGATGTAGCCCATCAGCACGGTCAGTGGGGTACGCAGTTCATGCGACACATTACCCACGAAGTCCCGTCGCATCTGCTCTAGGTGTTGCAGGCGGGTCACGTCATAAATAATGAGTAGTTTTTCTTCACCAAAATGTGTGACCTCACATTGCAAAAATCTTTCAGAATCTCGCCACGATTTTAAGCGTACGCCATCGTTGGGTGATTTAGCAGAGCGATAATAGTCGATAAACTCAGGGATATTTATAAGATCAAATACTTCTTTGCCTTGATCACCCGATTTGAGATTGAGAAGGCGTTCAGCAGAAGCATTCCACCACTCTAAGCAGTCGTCTCGATCCAACAAAATCACCGCATCTTGCAATGCCATGAGTGACGCACGGATTTTTTTGATGAGTCCCATCATTTGCTGATGCGTGCGTTGCTCTTGTTGTTTGCTCGCATAAAACTCATTGGCAACAAACCACAATCCGCCTGACAAATCAGGGGGCGGGTCAACAGTTGAGCGGTTTAACCAGTGGTAGAACTTTTGGATGGCATAAGATCGCCACAGATAATACGCCAAAAATCCAACCACCAATCCCCATGCCAGTGAGCCGAGCATCCACCCAACACCACCTGCAATGACAGTCAGCGACACAAGCCATTTAAAATCCGCCCAAAATAGTGACTTACTGGGGCGAGCATCTGAGGGGTTAGGCATAGGTATTAGGCGTGATTAGGGAGATGATGCAGACAGTTGGGTAACCAGTGGCGTCAATCGTGCTAACGATAGCATAACACGACAGATAAAACCCACTTAATTTCGGCAATCTTAACCCTGTGTTTGGGTCGAAAAACGGTAGCCTGTGCCCCGAACGGTTTGGATAAAGCCAGCATAGCCGTATGGGTCTAAGACTTTACGCAACCTGCGAATGTGAACATCGATGGTGCGGTCTTCGACATATACGTTTCCGCCCCAGACTTGATCGAGCAGTTGAGTGCGGGTATAAGCCCGCTCAGGATGGCTCATAAAAAAGGCAAGCAAGCGATATTCGGTCGGACCAATATCCACTGAGTTGCCGTCGGCAGTGACGCGTTGACTCATAGGATCAAGGCTCAAACCGCCCGCTTCAATGGGTTTATCGCCCGACAACGCACTGCTTCGGCGTAAAACGGCTTTGATACGAGACACCAACTCACGGGTTGAAAAAGGTTTGGTGATGTAGTCATCTGCCCCAGCGTCTAAACCTTGCACCTTATTATCTTCCTCGCCTTTGGCAGTAAGCATGATGATGGGAATTTCGCTTAGCAACTCATCTTTTTTTAAGCGACGGCAAAAATCAATACCCGACTGACCCCCTGGTAGCATCCAATCTAGCAAAATGATGGCAGGGCGAGCGTCCACCACTCGGTTGTGGGCTTCGCTCACGTCTTCGGCTTGCAGACAATCGAACCCTGCCATCTCAAGTGTGGTGACAATCATCTCACGAATGGCGGGTTCATCTTCGACGACTAAAACAGTTTCGTTTTGCATAAGGTTTTATTAAAGGCAAATATGACAAACGTATTACACCGTATGAATATGACAGTTCGATGACATAAACGGACAGTTTACTTTTGAAGAGTTACATTTTGATGTCGCAAGCTAATCTATCTATGAAAGCTAATTATGTGTCTATGACATCCGAACCACTAACAATATCGGCAATCTTTAAGAACCCATCGTGCCATAAATTTATCCAACGTACTATGGTTGTCACCGCTTCCAACTTTGGGCATAATGGGCGATTAACTTTTTATTCCTAATTTTATTTAATATAAGCAAAAACTATGCGAACAGAGTATTGCGGAAATGTCACCGAAGCCCTTATTGATCAAACCATCACCGTGACCGGTTGGGTGCACCGTCGCCGAGATCATGGCGGGGTGATTTTTTTGGACATGCGAGATCGGGCAGGTATGCTTCAGGTGGTGATTGATCCTGATACCCCCGAAGCCTTCGCCACGGCAGAAAGTGTCCGCTCAGAATATGTCTTGCAGATTACGGGGCGTATTCGCAACCGTTATGAAGGCACAGAAAATCCCAACATGACCAGTGGCAAGGTCGAAATGTTGGGTAAAGACATTACCTTGCTTGCCAAAGCTGACACGCCCCCCTTCCCGCTTAATGACGAAAACTTGACCGTATCCGAAGAGTTACGCCTTAAATATCGTTATCTCGATATGCGTCGCCCAGAAATGCAAGAACGCATGGTATTCCGTGCCAAAGCGACCTCAACCATTCGTCGTTATTTGGACGATCACGGCTTTTTGGATGTAGAAACGCCCATTTTGACCCGTGCCACACCCGAAGGTGCTCGTGATTATTTAGTGCCTTCTCGTACTCGCCCCGGTAACTTTTTTGCCCTACCCCAATCGCCACAGCTATTTAAACAGTTGTTAATGGTGTCGGGCTTTGATCGCTATTATCAAATCGCCAAATGTTTCCGTGATGAAGACTTGCGAGCTGACCGTCAGCCAGAGTTTACGCAGGTGGATATTGAAACCTCATTTTTGGATGAGGAAGCCATCATGGACATTAACGAAGGCTTAATTAAAAACCTATTTCAAACCATGCTTGATGTCGATTTGGGCGATTTTCCTCGCATGACCTACGCCGAAGCCATGCGAGATTATGCATCGGACAAACCTGATTTGCGTATTCCGCTAAAGCTGGTGGACGTAGCAGACGTACTGACAGACGTGGATTTTAAAGTGTTCGCTTCGCCTGCTAACGACCCTAAAGGTCGTGTGGTTGCCTTGCGTATTCCACAAGGCAACAGTAAGCTGACTCGTAAACAAATTGACGAATACACCAAATTTGTCGGCATCTATGGGGCAAAAGGCTTAGCGTATATTAAAGTCAACGATGCCAGCAACGTGAACAATGGCGTGGACAAAGAGTCTGGTTTGCAATCGCCCATCATCAAAAACATTCACGACGAGGCGTTGCAAGCCATCATCGATCGCACCGAAGCTCAAGATGGCGATTTGCTATTCTTTGGAGCAGACAAAGCCAAAGTCGTCAACGATGCGATGGGGGCTTTACGCCAAAAAATTGGCTTAGATTTAGAGATGACCACTTGTGAGTGGGCACCGCTTTGGGTGACCGACTTCCCCATGTTTGAAGAAACCGATGACGGACGCTGGACATCGATGCACCATCCGTTCACCAAACCTAAAGGCTCAGTCGAAGAGCTAAAAAACAACCCAGAATCGGCACTGTCAATCGCCTATGACATGGTGCTAAACGGCACTGAAATTGGCGGTGGTAGCTTGCGTATCAACACGCTTGACATGCAAAAGGCGGTGTTTGAAGCGTTGGGCATTGATGAGGCTGAAGCCGAAGCGAAATTTAGCTTCTTGCTCGATGCGTTAAAATTCGGGGCACCGCCACACGGGGGTATCGCCTTTGGTCTTGACCGCCTTATCATGCTGATGGTGGGAGCAAGTTCAATCCGTGACGTAATTGCCTTCCCGAAAACCAAAACGGCTGAAGACCCCCTCACCGAAGCCCCTGCTGAAGTGGATACCAAACAACTCAGAGAGTTGGGCATTCGAGTGCGTGAAAAAGCCAAAGAGTAATTTGATACAGCATGAACCCATTTCATCTCTTTCGATATGTGCCATTGTCCCTACTTCGGGCTTTGGCACGTGGTGTGGGGTGGGTCATGCGGTATTTACCTACCCTCAATACGCATCGCATCATTCGTATTAACTTGGATTTGGCGTATCCACATTTATCTGACGCTCAAAAAATAGAGCGTCATCACGCCATTCTTATCAATCAAGCTTTAACCGGTGTCGAATCAGTCAAAACGTGGGCGATGTCGCCTGAGTGGGCGATTGACCAAATCTATGCCGTTCACAATGAACAGGTGCTTCAAGATGGGCTGGCAAATCCAAATGGTATGCTTGCCATCGTGCCTCATTTAGGCACATGGGAAGTCATGAATGCGTGGCTGAATCAGTTTGGTAGCCCTACCATTATGTATAAGCCCGTGAAAGACGAACTCACCGACGACTTTGTGCGATCTGGGCGAGAACGGTTAAATGCCACTTTGGTTCCGACAGATAGCACAGGGGTCAAAGCATTATTTAAAACGCTTAAACAAGGCGGATTTAGCATCATTTTGCCCGACCATGTGCCTGATAAATCGGCTGGGGGTGTGGTTGTGCCATTTTTTAGGGTGGATACCTTAACCAGCACGCTTGCTTCAAAGCTTGCCAGTAAGACAAAATGTGCCTTGGTGGGTCTTGTCTGCATTCGGAGGTCTGATGGGAAACATAAAGGCAAATTTGATATTTTTTGCTATGATTTGGCTGACCCAAAGCTTTACGCCAAAGACATAGACGTGGCGACAACCGCAATGAATCAAGCGATTGAAACCATGATTAACGCCCATCCTGAACACTATATGTGGGGCTATAAACGGTTTAAAAATATTCCAAAATTTGGTAACGCCTATAAGCTTGATGCCCATCAACTGGATGCCCTTAAAAAGTCCACCATAATCTCAGGCACGCAAACTAACGCTTCTGCCAACCCCCATTCCAACAAACAATCAACGCAGGGAACATCATGATAGGCGAACATTTGGTTGGTTATATAGACACCATTGCTCACGTCATTGAGTTCGTTGGTGTGTTGATAATGGTGGCAGGATTGCTCATGGCGTTCGTAAAAGCCATAACACATGCTAACGCCTTTAACGAAGATGTCTATCTAGAGATACGCCAAATTGTCGGCAAATCCATTTTGCTTGGGCTTGAGGTGATGATTGCGGCGGACATCATGGCAACAGTAGTTACCTCCCCTACCCTTGACTCAGTGATTGTACTGGGTATCATCGTAATCATTCGAACCTTTTTAAGTTTGTCTTTGCAAGTAGAGCTTGAAGGACGCTTTCCATGGCAAACCCCAAAATCCAAATAACTAAACGTTTATTGCTATGACTCAATCGTCTAACTTTACCATCAAGCCTTTACAAACTAACCACTTCGATGACTGGCTTCCACTATGGCAAGCGTATTTAACGTTCTATGAAACCACTTTAGAGAATACGATTAGTGATAATACTTGGCAAAATTTGACAAATACTCAATCTAAAATTGATGGGTTTGGAGCATGGTTGCAAGATGAGATGGTCGGTTTTGTGCATACGGTTCGCCATCCTAATACTTGGAATACCAGCGATTGTTGTTATTTGGAAGATTTGTTTGTCAGTGACAATGTGCGAGGGCAAGGTATGGGACGGGCGTTAATCCAGCACGTTTATGCGTTTGCAAATGATACCGACTGTAATCGAGTCTATTGGACGACACAAGAACACAATCTGACTGCTCGTAGGCTTTACGACACCATTGCATCCAAAACCGATATGGTGCAATATCGCCATAACCTTTCTTAAACCTCTTTAACCATTTGAATGTCGCCATGACTGCTAACATTGCAAACTCCCAACCCTCAGCCCGTTACGTCATTTGTATGAAATGGGGCGATAAATATGGGGCTGAGTACGTCAATCGGCTATACAACATGGTGTCTCGTCATCTCACCCTACCGTTTCAAATGGTCTGCCTAACCGATGATGACACGGACATTGATAAAAACGTCAAATGCTATCCTATCCCTGAGTTAAACCTGCCAGCGGGACTGCCCGAACGGGGTTGGAAAAAACTTACTACCTTTAAGCCTGAGCTATATGACCTAAACGGCACAGCACTATTTTTAGACATTGACATTGTGATTGTCGATAACATCGACTGCTTTTTTGAATACGAAGCTCAGCACGATGACAGCGTGGTGATTATCAGAGATTGGAAAAAACCGTGGCGAATGGTGGGCAACAGCTCAGTCTATCGCTTTAAGGTGGGACAAAATACCTACCCCAATTTACTGCCTAATTTTGAGAAAAATTTTGAGCAAATCCGCACCGAGGTTCGCCACGAGCAAGCCTATTTATCCAATTATTTACGTGAGCATCATCACTTAGAGTATTGGGACAAGTCGTGGTGCGTGAGTTTTAAATATCAGTGCATCCGCCCATTGCCTTTGAGCTTAGTGCAGTCCCCTCGCCTGCCTGAGGGAGCGAAAATCGTGATTTTTCATGGGGAGGTTAACCCCGATGATGCCATACATGGGGGTGGAGGCAAATGGTATCGTCATGTCGAAGCCACGCCTTGGATTCTGGAGCATTGGCGATGAGGCAGATGGATGATATGAGCATTCAGCCTGGAAGTTTAACATTAACCTCTCAAGGCGAAACTTTTAGAATTACTGCCTTCGATGCCTCTAATCCTGCCGAGATTTTAGACAATCAGCATATCAACATATTTGCATCAGGGGCGTCTATCAACGACGTTGATTTTAATTCAGACCTGCTCTCTCAACCTTCGTTTTTTATGAATGGCAGTTTAAGTCTCACTCAAAAGCATAATTTTGCCTATATCACAGGTTATGTGATTTCCGACGCTCGTTTTATCAAACACAATCCGCAAATTTTGCAAGACTGTTAACAAGGACAACCGCAGTCTGCCACGCCTGATGTTCTTCAAGCCATTGCAAACGACTTGCCCGAGCTGCTATTAAAGCATCATGCTAGTATGCGGGTCATTTTTGCCATCGATAAACCCATAGTTTCGAACCCTAAGCCAAAGAACTTTTTACGCAAGCTTCAGCAAAAAATTAACAAATCATCGCTGACTGATTTTAGAGATGACCCAACTGTGGTAATTGATGCTACGCAAAAGACTGACCCTATCGGCGTATCACTGGATATGACACAAGGTTTTGTTGAAGCGGGCACAGTGGCGTATGTCACCGCCCAACTTGCCTATGCTAAATTAGCCAAGCAAGATAACACGCCTCAGTTTATTCATCTTTATGGCGTAGATTTACTCAACACCGATCAACCTCGATTTTATGAAAGCCGAAATGCCCAAGCCCCATGCAAACTGGATAAAGCCGTCGAAAATCGCATTGTGCCGTCGTTTCGATTGATGCAAGAAGTATATGATGAATAAGGGGTTAAGTTGTTGAATGAGTCGGTTGTGTCTAAGGATTTATTTTAGGGTTAGCAAAACAAATATGA
>JAAXIL010000214.1:0-818 GCA_012270355.1 Psychrobacter sp. | reverse complement strand
AAAAATGTATCAACTGACATGCTCGAAACGGAAAGCGGTCTTAATTTTAACCACTGAAAATCGACTGTGAGCAAAACAAATATTTGGGGCATATAGCGACAAGTCCTATGAGGACATGAAAAATACCATTTTAGACGAAGCAGATCTAGATTGGGAACGCTATGAAGACAAGGTACGTATTAAAGATTTATACGGCCATTTAAATAAGGTTAAAAAAGAATTTATTGGACAATCTGAACTGTGTTTTTATCATGCTTTGTTAATTATTTTATTACGGCGTGGTTATGAAATTAAGGACACTTTTGCAGAGTTTGAGAACTTATGGTATTCGGAAACTGACTATTTATTAAACCATCTATCGCTTCGTTGGATTATTTCAGCTTGCGATACTTTTGTTGATTTTTCTGCTTCCTTGTCGGACAATCCAGCTCGGGCAGGTGTTTTAATGAACGCTGTCACCTTAGTGAACACATTAAAAGTCTATGAAACGCAAAATTTTTTAACCAATGAAAAAGGTGAACAAGTAATAATACCTAAACAAGCCGAAAAGTTTAAGCAGAATGACCAACCACTTTATGCGGGATTAACGCATTTTCGTATTGGTAGCGACGATACACTAAAGCATATGCGACAACGGTATGAAAACTTTGGGGGTATTGACGAGTTAGCCACCCGCATCTTATTAGCCGTGTTTGATAAATTACAAAACCTCAATACTGCTTTTGCTTTATTAAAGTCCTTGCATACTGATGATAAAAGCCAATGGTGGCAACCCGACCCCCATAAACAGGAGTTCTAATGTCTCAACTAAATATCAT
>JAAXIL010000249.1 GCA_012270355.1 Psychrobacter sp. | reverse complement strand
TTGTGCTTGGGGGTATGTTACTACGAAAGATGTCTTTTGTTGCTTGAAACGTCTATCTTAAGCTCCCTCCTCAATTCCAGTCATATCAACGGGCGTGTCGGCAATCACTTGTACGCCCGATTTTTTTACCTTGGCGGTTTCAGAACGTATTTCCTGCAAGTGTTCAAGGTAGGCTTCGTTGATTTGCCCTGCAATGTAGCATCCATTGAATACCGCACAATCAAAGCCTTCAACCTTGCTGTGTTTGGTGTCTTGCACCGCTTCAATCAAATCGTCCAAATCTTGATAAATCAAACGATCCGCTCCGATGATTTGGCGGACTTCTTCAACACTATGCCCCGAAGCAATCAATTCGCTACGGGCAGGCATATCAATGCCATACACGTTCGGAAATTTGACAGGCGGTGCAGCACTGGCAAAGAAAACATTTTTTGCCCCTGCATCACGTGCCATTTGGATGATTTCATGACAGGTCGTGCCACGCACAATTGAATCATCAACCAACAACACGTTTTTGTTTTTAAATTCCAGTGGCACAGCATTGAGCTTTTGGCGTACCGATTTTTTGCGTTGTTGTTGCCCTGGCATGATAAAGGTTCGCCCGATATAGCGATTTTTCATAAAGCCCTCACGGTACTTGATGCCCAATTTTAATGCAAGTTCCATCGCTGAGGTGCGAGACGTATCGGGAATTGGAATCACCACGTCGATGTCATGGTCTTCGCCCCACTCTTCTAGGATTTTATCCGCCAGTGTTTCGCCCATTCTAAGGCGAGACTTATACACCGAAATGTTGTCCATGATGGAGTCAGGGCGGGCAAAATACACATATTCAAAAATGCAAGGCGTGTATTCTCTCGGCTCGGTGCATTGCATGGTATGCAACTTGTGGTTCATGTCCACAAAAATTGCTTCGCCAGGTTTCACGTCACGGATCAGCGTAAAGCCATTGCCCGACAACGCAACCGATTCGGACGCTACCATATATTCTGTGCCACCATCTTTGCCAATTCGCTCGCCATAAACCAGAGGGCGAATGCCATTTGGGTCACGAAAGGCAAGCAACCCTTGACCTGACAGCAATGCCACGACCCCATACGCCCCTTCGATGCGGTCATACATTTTGCTAACTGCCGCAAAGATATCTTCGGGGCTGGGAGTGGTTTTGCCCAAATTGTTCAACTCATGGGCTAAGACGTTTAGCAAAACCTCGGTATCCGAGTTGGTGTTGAGATGACGCAAATCATCTTGATACAATTCGATAGCGAGGTCTTCGGCATTGGTCAAATTGCCATTGTGAGCCAGCGTGATGCCATAAGGCGAGTTGACATAAAAGGGCTGGGCTTCGGCACTGCTGGAGGTACCAGCGGTCGGATAGCGAATGTGTCCGATGCCGTAATTGCCAACCAGTCTTAGCATGTGGCGGGTCATAAACACGTCTCGCACCATGCCATTGTCTTTGCGTAGAAAAAATCGCCCGTCCTGCATGGTGACGATGCCTGCCGCATCCTGTCCCCGATGCTGAAGCACCGTTAATGCGTCATAGAGCATTTGGTTGACAGGTTCAAAAGCGGCAATGCCGACAACTCCGCACATATAGTGTCCTTTCGCTTAGAGATTTGTTTAGAAATAATTCGAGGTTATGGGATTTAGATTTAAGAATTCAACTGCTCCCACGCTCCGCCCAAGACTTGTTTGGTAAAATCGGTAGCGAAAGGGGCATAGGGTAAAAGTTCTGGAGCAAGGGTCGAGTTTGTCCACATGGGCATTTGCACAAGAACAGGGGCAGAAATACTCAGCATAACCAAAATCACGAGAATGTTTTTGGTTGCTCCTAAAACCCCCCCAGCCATTTGGTCGAGCAAACTTAATTTTAATCCTTTGATCAAACTTCGTGCCATAAACCCAACCACCTGCATGATGGCTAGTACCACCAATACCACCGCCAAAAATGCCAAGCCTGTTTGCAATACGGGTGAGGCAACAAACTCTGTCATCTGTGGGGCAATATCATCAGCAAGTCGAGTAGCGGCGACGAGGGCAATAAACCAACCGACAAGTCCGATAGCAGTACGGATAAATCCTGCTTGATAGCCTCGCCATAGTCCTATCAGCACGATGACCGCAATGATAATGTCTAGCATCAATACAACCTATTCATCATAAAATCTGTCACTCATTAGCCAACCCTAAAAATCCTTAACACTTGAGTACGTTAGCCCTGCAAATCCCAAAAACCTGCAATGGCTTCCACACATTCTTGAATAAGCCGAGGACCTTGATACACCATGCCCGAATACAGTTGCACCATGCTGGCTCCCGCTTGCAACTTTTGCACCGCTTTGTCGCCAGAGTCAATGCCCCCTACCCCAATAATTGGGACTTGCCCCTGTAGGTGCCTAGCGAATTGGCTCAGCACCTGCGTACTCATGTGGCTAACTGGTCGTCCTGATAACCCACCTGCTTCATCGCCATGTGGTAAGTCCTCCACCCCCACTCGGCTCAGTGTGGTATTGGTCGCAATCAGTCCATCAATATCAAAATCAATGAGTTGCTGGGCAATGTACTCAATCTGTGTGTCATCCAAATCGGGAGCAACCTTTAGCACCATGGGCACATAAAAACCATAATCAGTTGCAAGACGAGTGTGCGTATTTTTGATGGTATCCAAAAGCTCAGTAAGGGCAGAACCACTTTGCAAATTTCGCAAATTTTTGGTATTGGGTGAGGAAATATTGACCGTGATATAAGACGCATACGGATACACCCGTTCAAGACAATACACATAGTCTTCAGCGGCGTTTTCGACTGGGGTCACCGCATTTTTGCCAATATTTATGCCCAAATTACCTTGATATTTCGCCCGTTTCACATTCGCTATTAGATTGTCCACCCCTTCATTATTAAAGCCCATACGGTTAATGATGGCTCGTGCGTCTTTAAGGCGAAACATTCTCGGCTTGTCATTGCCTGCCTGCGGTTTCGGCGTAACCGTACCGATTTCAATAAAACCAAAGCCGAGAGCTGCCAACGCATCGATATATTCACCGTTTTTGTCCAGCCCTGCTGCCAAGCCGACGGGATTATCAAAATGCAAACCCATGCACTGCGTCGGCAATGATTGACGGGAATAAACAAAGCCCAAACTATGCGACTTGTGAGCCTTTTCAAGCAGTTTTAGCGTGGTGTCGTGAGCCTGTTCGGGTTCGATCCCAAACAGAAACGGGCGTAGCAAAGCGTAAGACATGACAATTTAATTGAGAAAATATGCGGGCTATTATAACAGCAGTCTGGCGTTATTTTTGAATTTAGTCTGTACACAATAAAACTGGTACGGTATTAAACTCGCTCGAAGTAATATTTGTTCTTCACTCGTTTGCCTTGTACCAATTTCATTCTGACTTGACTGTACGTTTGTACCCATCGGTAGCTTCATTTAGATACGACTTAAAGCGACTTATTAAGGCACAGGGCGTTTGTCCGTTAAGGCAACCCAACCCCGAACGATGCGATAAATATGCCAGATGGTTGCCAAAAATAATATCAATCCGCCAAACAATCCCAAGCCAACTGAACCGATTGCCCCGCCTGTACTTTCGGCTAATGCACTAATGCCGACGCCGCCCAGTCCGATAATGACCATAACCACGCCAATTAGCCCAAACACCAACGAATACCAAAACGTCTTGATCTGCCAATCGAAATGGGTCGCCAGCCAAGTGCCGTCAGCTTCTCGCCTGCGGGCATAGTTCATAACAATTGGCACGATCCACAATAGCCCTGCGGTAAAAAAACTCAACACATACATAAGATAGGTTAAGTGATTATGCCGAATGAGAGAGGTTTCTTCCGCCTTGCTCAGCCGGGGTGTTTGATGAGTGTGGGCAGGTAAGTGTAGCTGATAGGATAAATCTGAAGCAGGCATTGGATTGGGACTGATAAAATCATCAAACTGGCTGTTCCCCGCTGTCGACGTTTGTGCCGATACTTGTTCAGAAGATTTAGTTGATGGTTTTTGCTTGCTTAAGTTTAAGTCGGGTTGAGGCGATTTTGGATTCGGTTCGGTCATGGTGATATTAACGTGGCAGGCTGATACGTCATTGATAGCGACGATTTGGAATAATTTCAATGTCTGTTATTCACTCACCGTCGCTTGCACCGTAATGACGCCCGTCTTGGGATTTTGCGTCATGTTGAGCTGGGTTAAAGACAAGCCTGAGTCGACGAGCGAACCGAGCGAATTGCTAATCACCGCCTGATTGTCATGGGTAAAGCTGATTTGCACCGCCTCACCTGCGGGCAACACTTGAAGCGACTGCACGCCCGCCCTTGCTAATTGCTGATTTAGCCGTTCGGGTAAGGGTTGGACGTTGGCATCAGTGCTGTCGCTAAGGTTGCCTGCTTGTCCTCGAAGCCAAAAAAATTCATCAATTGCTTGATTGTAATTGGCTTGTTGCTCATTTGCGGATTGATGCAATTTGTAACCCCCATATCCGCCAGCAACTGCCAATAGAAACAATCCGAGTAGCACCAACGCCAGTTGGTCACGGGACGGCAGTTGTTGCCAGCGTTCACCAAGGATCGCAAGTGATGATGACGTTGCCTGCGTTGTTTGCCGTGCTGTTTTTTTCCGGCTAAGTTTTGGGGCAGTGATTGCCATAACAAATTATCCTTAGCTGACAAAGTGGTTTGAAGTGAAAGCTGGCATGTTTATGTTGATAAGCGTATTTTTCGATGACGCATTGTTTGAGAAAGCAAACTTCGACAACGCCAAGCTATCGGAAGCGTTAGCAGATGTGTCAGGCGTGAGTGGCAATGTGAGTTCCGCCTGTACGCCAGTCGCCTCGGATGTATTCATGTCCGTGTCGCCTGAATCGAGGGCATACGGGGTGATGGCTCCAAGATTGCTGACAATGCCCTGCTCGGTAAGGGTGCGTTGCAAATTATCGATACCCGCTCGGCTATCGCTAATCAGCGTTAAGGATAATTGATTATCACTCCAGCGTATGGCCTGGGCAGTGAGGTCATTTTGTTTAATCAGCGGGGCGAGCGTATTCATCAGGTCAAGCTGAGTTTGTGCGTCGTCGCCTGTAGTGATCAAACGAGGCTCAACTTGGGTTCGGACAGTGACCCGAGGATTAAGAGTTTCACCTGCAAACCAACTGCTAAACTGATTGATATTGGCTTGCTTGACCGCCACTGTCGCTTGTTCATATTGATACCATTGCACCGCATCAGCCAGCATTTGTACCATGCCTGCCAATAAAAGCACGCCCATTGCTACTTGTAGATAGGGGGATGCCAAACGATTGCGTTCCGCCTGCACAAAGTTAAGCCAGTGTTTGCTTGGATTAGCTACGGGCATAGGCTGGGCATCTTGCAAACCCAACACAATGCCATACTCTTGGCAGAGAGATTGAAGTTCTGGGGCAATTTCCGCCTCTTGTTTGCCGAGCAAAATCAACTCTTCTAAATTTGGCAAGGTTGCTGGCAACAAAGACAGGACGCTGACGGCTAAGCCATGATGCTCCGATAGGCGTAGCGTTAGAGCAGATTGGCTTGAATGAGCGGATTGAGTAGTTGCAGGTGAGGATTGATTGACAGGGCTAGAGGTTTGATTGCCGCCAGTATTAGAAAGACTGGTTGCAAGATTAGCAGTGTCAACCGCAACGGCGGTGGCAGGCAATTCAGGCGATGGCAACAACACAAAATCGGGCAAAACAGCAGTGCTGCTAAACCCTGCTAACTCCGCTCCACTTTGCAAACTGGTGATACGGGTTTGGTTCAAGGCATATAAAACCGCTGATTGCGTGTTGGTTGAATCGGCTGGCTTTGCATTACTATCATCATTCTGAAATTCTTGGTTAGCTTTAGAAACAAGCTTTGGCGACGTGACTCCTGAGCGATGCCGTACCCGCAACTGCTCAACGGGCGATAGGCTCATGTCTTCAAACAAATACTGTTGCCCCTGCTCGCCGAGATGCTTCAGCTCACTGGTGGACAAATGATTGTTCAGGCTTAAAACGCTGGCAGTGGGCACATAAAAGCAGACGCTAGAGGGGCTGGATTTGGCAGAGACATAGGACTGATTAACAGCTTGAGCAACGCCATGCCAGCCCGTGACCGATTGCCACTTCTTTATAGTTTCTGACCAGACTAAAAATGTATCCGCTTGGAGGGCGGAAGGTTGCCAAACATGAATCACTTGGGGTCTCTTTTAATGAGTTTTGATATTAATCACTGCAATCATTGATATTTGGGGGTTATCACCCGCTCTTGTGGTCGAATAGTTGACTTAGTCATTGCAAAATGGCATCAGCACAAGGCAAACGAGTGCAGATGTACATTAAGTACTTCAAGCGAGTTTAACACAGTGCTGGTGCCATTTTGGTTGACTAATTTTGTTTAGGGACAAACCGTTAAAACTCTTCGCCCATTTCCGAGGCGACAAAATCCAGCTCAATCAATAGAGCTTCGTCTAGAGCATAGCTTTCAGGCGATTGTCCTGTGAGCAAACCTGCCAGTTTTGCCACAATCGGCATGTGGCACACTACAAGCACGCACTCACCTTGCACGTCAGCAAGCCCTGAAATGGCTTGCATTGCATCGTCGCTGGGGGTGATGTCGTCGTGGACACTGACAGGCACGTCGGGCAAACGGCTGGTAAAGGTTTCAAGGGTTTGCTGGGCACGGGCGAAAGGGCTAACCACAAAATGGTCGGGGGTCTAATTAGCGAGGAGGTTTTCAGCCGGTTCTTCGGCTTGTTGCCTGCCAAAGTCGGTAAGTTGACGTTCGTTGTCCTGTGGGGTTTGGCGTTCGGCTTCGCCGTGTCGCATTAAGATGAGGTGCATAAACGTGCCTTTTAAGATTGTTATGTGTGAACACCCGACTACTTAATTTATGAACGCTAATTTAAAACTCCGAGCTAATTTTAACTTAAATTAAGTAGTCGGGCATAGCCCCGATTGTAGCGATATCCTTGCGTGTACGATGGCGATGCGGGCTGTGGCTAAGGGTGGTCGCTCGAAGTCTGGAACGCACTTAGCCACATAGCACGCACGCCATCGGCTAGCAAGATACAAGCGGAAAGCGGGAAATAGCTCCAGTAAAACCAACTACATAAAAACTACCGCTATCGGGTGGATACTTATTTTGCATTCTCGCTATAAAGCTACCCCTATTACTACCCTATTTATTTGTCTTCTGTGTCGTCGTTTAAGCTGTCTTCTAATGCCTCGTTGCTGACGTCGTGGGGCATGACGAACTCCACGTCGCTACGGAAACCGACTTCCATCAGGTGCAATGCCACGCCGAGGGGGGCTTGTCCGTCGAAAATCACCGAGTGTAGGGCGTGGGTGATGGGCATGTAGATGCCTATCTGTTTGGCTTTGTCGTGGACTTGGGCAATGGTGTTGACCCCTTCGGCGGTTTGTCCGAGTTTTTTGATGGCGGTGTCGAGGTTTGTGCCTTTGCCGAGCATGTTGCCGATGCGGTAATTGCGGGATAACGGCGAGTTGCAGGTGGCGTAAAGGTCGCCCACGCCCGACAGCCCCAAAAAGGTGAGCGGGTTGGCTCCGTAAGCTACGCCAAATCGGCTCATTTCGGCGAGAGCACGGGTTAGAATGAGGGCTTTGGTGTTTTCGCCAACGTTGTAGGCAGAAGCCATGCCCATGGCGATGGCGTAGATGTTTTTGAGGGCTCCGCCAAGCTCCACGCCCGTCACGTCGTCTGAGCCGAAAACCCGAAAAAAAGCACTGTGCAAGGCGGATTGCACGGCATGACGCAAGGGTTCGGATTCGCTGGCGATGACCGAGGCAGATGGCATGTTTTGCATGATTTCAACCGCGAGGTTGGGTCCTGACATAACCCCGAAGTTGACCTCGGGCTATTCATCTGTGATGATGTCGGTCGTTAGGGCAAAGGTGTCTTTTTCCATGCCTTTGGTGAGCGATACGATGGCTTGCCCTTTGATGTGTGGGGCGATGTTTTGTAGGGTTTCTCGAAAACCAGAGCTGGGGACGGCAACAAAAATAATGTCTTTGTCAGCGACTGCGGTTTTTAGGTCGTGTTCGAATTTAAGGCTATCGTCTAGGGAATAATCGGGTAGGTATTTTTTGTTGATGCGGGTTTTATTTAGCGATTTGACCGTGCGTTTATTGCGTACCCAAAGCGTGGCGTTGCATCCGTTTTTTGAGGCAAGGTTTGCCATTGCTGTGCCAAAACTGCCCCCGCCCAAAAAGGTAAGGCGTAGGTTGTCGGCGGATTTTTTAGACGGTGTCGATTGAGGGTGCGTGTCTGTCTCAGCATTGCCTTCCGTCTCAGTTGAATCCGATTTGGATAAACCAGCTTGCATGCGGGCTTCGGCATCGGCGATGATTTCTTCAGGCACACCTGTTTGTTTTTTGCCTTTTAAAAGGTTGGAAAATGGCACGTTTGGCATGGTTATGGTCTTTTGGTTGGCAAATGAGAACGAATTAGGCTAACTGTCGCACATTTGGCGTGGTTAATCAATGAGGGTCTGTTTAGAGTTCACCAGTAGGCTCTGTTGATAGTTAAAACTGTTCTAATCTCGATATTCAATAAAGCCTGTGGTGTCGATGTCGCCTCGATTGGGGAAATCACATGCACTTTTGCCAACGTAGACAAAGGCGGTGACATAATCTTCAAAACCAACATTAAAATATGATTTGACGGCAGGCTCGTTGGCAAGCGTGCCAGTCCGCCAAACGGTGCTGAAGCCTTGAGCCTTGAGAGCCAATATTAAGTTTTGCACGCTCGCCCCTGCACTAAGCATCTGCTCGTAAGCGGGCACTTTTTCATGGTATTGCATGCGAGTGACGACGGCAATGATGACGGGGGCACGCAGAGGCATACCGAGCGTTTTTTGCTGGGTCTGTTCGGTTAAGGTTTCCCAATTTCGCTCGGCTTTGGCTTCCTCAGCCAATAACAAGGCTCGCCCAAACTCATGCCGTGCTTGCCCTTTGATGATGATAAATCGCCACGGTTTTAGCTTTTTGTGGTCAGGGGCAGTCATGGCACATTCAATCGCTTGCTGGATTTGCTCATCGCTTGGGGCAGGAATGGTCAGGTTGCCGATGCTTCGCCGTGAGTTTATCCAATTGATGAGATGGTCGGGGGTAACTTGTTCGTTTTGGGTTTTCTGAATGTTGCTATCTGTGTTTGTGGGTTCTTGATTCTTGTTGTCCATAAGATAGGCTTTCCTTTTTTATTCTATACTGTTTTATGAGTTTATTATCAAATCGCCTGTAATGGTTGCACCACATCGGCATTTTGCCCACGATGACGCATGACGTGATCCATCAGCACAATTGCCAGCATCGCCTCAGCGATGGGGGTCGCTCGTACGCCTACGCAGGGGTCATGCCGTCCTTTGGTGAGCATTTCGGTGGGATTGCCGTACGTGTCGATACTTTTACCTGCGGTGGTGATGCTTGAGGTGGGCTTTAAGGCAATTCTGACAACAATATCTTGCCCTGATGAAATACCGCCCAAAATTCCGCCTGCATGATTGGCGGTAAAGCCGTCGGGGGTCAGCTCGTCACGTGCTTCGTGTCCAAACTGTTCGGCAACCGCCATGCCATCACCAATTTCCACGCCTTTTACCGCATTGATGCCCATCATCGCATGGGCAATGTCGGCATCTAAGCGGTCAAACACAGGCTCGCCCAGTCCGACGGGCACGCCTGTCGCTATAACTTCGAGCATTGCTCCACAGCTTGTGCCTTGCTTGCGTAAGTCGGTGATTAAGGCTTCAAAACGGGGAATGGCATCAGGGTCCGCACAAACCAACGGGAGACTATTCACAAACACCCAATCAAAATCGCTTAAGGCTGGCGGATTGGCAGTCTCATTACCAATTTGAACGACGTGTCCGTGAATCTCAAGCCCAAACTTTTCTTTTAGGTATTTTTTGGCGATGGCTCCTGACGCTACCCGCATCGCTGTTTCACGTGCCGATGAGCGTCCGCCCCCACGGTAGTCTCGAAAGCCGTATTTCATGCTGTAGGTATAGTCGGCATGACCAGGACGAAAGGTGTCTTTGATGTCGCTGTAGTCTTTGGATTTTTGATTGGTGTTGCGAATCAGCAAACCAATGGACGTGCCTGTGGTTTTGCCCTCAAACACGCCTGAGATGATTTCCACTTCGTCAGGTTCTTTACGCTGGGTGGCAAACTTGGACGTGCCCGGTTTACGGCGGTCAAGATCAGTTTGTAAATCTGCTTTAGTAAGGGGCATATTTGGCGGTACGCCATCGACGATTGCCATCAGCCCTGCCCCATGCGATTCGCCACAGGTAGTAACGGTGAATGCTTGCCCAATTGTGTTGCCTGCCATAAGGGTTCTCTTTTTTATATGTGTATCTAAGGCTAAAAACGTTTATTATTAAACAGTCTCAAACAATAGGTTTAATCCATTATTGTTCATCAGAAAGCACCTCAACTTCAGACGTTTCAGCGACAACGCTTGAAATGTTAAGAGCGTAGCGGGGTAAAACTATCCCGTAAACTGACAATCTGATTAAACACAGGTTTGTCAGACGTATGCTTTTCGCTATCAGCAATAAAATAGCCTTCACGCTCAAACTGAAAGCGTGTGCCCCCCTCGGCATTTGCAAGCGACGGCTCAACCACAGCATCTAGTTCGGTAAGTGAATTAGGATTTAGCACCGCATGAACGTCATCAGCACTTGATGGATCATCAACACTGAATAAATGCTCATACAAACGCACCGTAGCAGGTACGCCTTGCTCGGCAGACACCCAGTGAATCACCCCTTTAACCTTGCGACCTTCAGGATTTTTGCCCAACGTCGTTGGGTCAATCGTTGCTTTAAGTTCGGTCACGTTGCCATCACTATCGGTAACATGTTCGGTAACGTTTAGGCAATAAGTGTTACGCAAACGAATTTCGGTTTTCTCTGGTGATAACCTTTTATAACCTTTTGGCGGTTCCAGCTCATAATCAGATTGATCGATATAAATGGTCTTGGTAAACGGAATTTCTCGCTCGCCCATGTCGATTTGTGGGTGTTTAGGTTGAGTTAGCCAAAGTGTTTGCGTTACCTCGTCAAAGCGAGCTGTGACGCTATCGGCTTTTAAATCCTGCCACTGGCTCACTGCTTCATCAAAGTTAGTAATGGTCACTTTAAGCGGTTGTAATACTGCCATGCCTCGTGCTGTTGTGGTCTCAAGCGATTGACGAATGCTAAATTCCAACAACCGATAATCGACCACACCATCAGCTTTTGCCACACCCACCCGCTCACAAAAATCCCGTAAGCCTTCGGGCGTGTAACCCCGACGACGCATCCCTGCTACCGTCGGCATGCGTGGGTCATCCCAACCGCTAACAATGCCTTCATCAACCAATTGCTTGAGTTTTCGCTTGCTAGTCAAAGTATGGTCAACATTAAGACGGCTGAATTCATACTGATGCGGTGGGGTCTTGATGCCCCCTTTTTCGCCAATTTTGTCCACCACCCAGTCATAAAACGGACGATGGTCTTCAAATTCTAACGTGCAAAGCGAGTGGGTAATGCCTTCAATCGCATCGGACAGCGGATGGGCATAATCGTACATGGGATAGATGCACCATTTGTCTCCTGTCTGGTGATGTGACTGGTGCATGACCCGATAAATTACGGGATCTCGCAGGTTCATATTGGGGCTTGCCATGTCGATTTTTGCCCGCAATACCGCTTCGCCTTCGGCATATTTGCCGTTTTTCATGTCCTCGAAGCGTTTTAGATTGTCTTCCACGCTGGCATCACGCTGGGGCGATGGCGTGCCTGCCTCATTAAACGAACCCCGATTGTCTTTAATTTGCTCAGGCGTTTGCAAATCCACATAGGCATCGCCTTGCTTAACCAATTGCACCGCCCAATCGTGCAGTTGGTCAAAATAAGCGGACGCATGCCGAGCTTCCCCCACCCAGTCAAAGCCTAGCCATTCCACGTCCTTTTTGATGTTGTCGATGTAGTCTTGTTTTTCAGCGGTGTGATTGGTGTCATCAAATCGCAAATGACACACGCCATCAAACTCATCGGCCACGCCAAAGTTTAGACAAATGGATTTGACGTGCCCCAAATGTAAATAGCCGTTTGGCTCAGGCGGAAAACGGGTAACGACTTGCTGAACTTTGTTGTTTGCTAAATCCTCTCGAATAATGTTGCGGATAAAGTCGTTTTTTTCGATCAATTCGGGTGT
>JAAXIL010000224.1 GCA_012270355.1 Psychrobacter sp. | reverse complement strand
GTGGTGGTCTAGAGTACTTATTCTAATCTAACCATTAGAATCTAAATAAAAAACTCATCCTTCGGGGTGGGTTTTTTTATGTCAATTATATTCACTTAGTTTATTAATGATAATTCTTATCCTGTCAAGTCTGTTTATCTTCCCTTAAATTTAGTAAACTTCTGATTTACCATTAAGCACAAAAGAATAATGACTAAATTTATATTCGTAACAGGCGGGGTGGTCTCCTCATTAGGTAAGGGTATCACAGCAGCATCCTTGGCAGCAGTGCTGGAGGCTCGGGGTTTAGATGTCACCATGACTAAAATGGACCCCTATATTAACGTCGATCCAGGCACGATGAGTCCGTTTCAACACGGCGAAGTGTTCGTCACCGAAGACGGGGCAGAAACTGATCTAGACCTAGGCTATTACGAGCGGTTTTTACGTCGCTCAAAAATGAGCCGTGCAAACAATTTCACTAGCGGACGCATCTATCAGACTGTGCTCAATAAAGAACGACGAGGCGACTATTTGGGTGGCACGGTACAAGTCATTCCGCATATCACTGACGAAATAAAATATCGCATCAAGGAAAGTGGCAAAGGGTTTGACGTTGCCATTATCGAAATTGGTGGGACAGTTGGTGATATTGAATCGCTACCTTTTATGGAAGCGGTAAGACAGTTACAAGTTGAGTTGGGACGCAACAATGCCATGCTCATGCATCTCACCTTAGTGCCCTATATTTCCAGTGCGGGCGAAACCAAAACCAAACCTACCCAACATTCCGTCAAGGAGCTTCGTTCCATTGGTTTGCAACCTGACGTGCTAATATGTCGCTCAGAGCATAGTATCAGCGAAGACAATCGACGCAAAATCGCTTTGTTTACCAATGTAGAAGAACGTGCGGTCATCATGTGCGAGGATGCCGATAGCATTTATCAAATTCCCCGAGCTTTATATCAGCAAGATTTGGATGATTTGATCTGTGAGCGTTTTGGCTTAGACTTACCTGAAGCTGATTTATCCGATTGGGATATGGTGGTCGATAGATTACTCAATGCCGAAGGGGAAGTAACAATCGGTTTAGTAGGTAAGTATGTGGAATTACCTGATGCGTACAAATCCATCAATGAAGCATTATTGCACGCTGGCATCACTCACAAAACTAAGGTGAATATTGAGTACGTTGATGCTGAAAAGTTGGAAACAGATAATAACTTGCTGGCTAACCTTAAAAGTTTAGATGGGATTTTGGTGCCAGGTGGATTTGGCGAGCGGGGAACGCTGGGGAAAATGCAAGCCATTACCTATGCCCGAGAAAATGATGTGCCATATCTAGGCATTTGTTTAGGCATGCAACTTTCGGTCATTGAATATGCTATGAATGTGCTAAAAATTGATGCCAATTCCACCGAGTTTGACCGCAAAACGGCGGAGCCGATTATTGGTCTGATTACCGAGTGGACAGATGAGCGGGGCGAATTGCAAATCCGTAGCGATGATTCGGATATGGGCGGTACAATGCGATTAGGAGCACAAAAGGCAGAACTGGTTGAAGGTACAAAGCTAAAGGAAATTTACGGCTCATCGGTCATCACCGAACGCCATCGTCATCGTTATGAGATGAACAATCGCTATATCGAACCGCTACAATCCGCTGGTATGCAGGTATCAGGCTATTCTGCCAAACAACATTTGGTTGAATCGGTAGAAATCGCCGAGCATCCATGGTTTATTGCGGTGCAGTTTCACCCTGAGTTTACCAGTTCGCCGCGAGACGGACACCCGTTGTTTGCAAGTTTTGTCGGGGCGGCGATTGATCATAAAGCTCTCTCTTAGATAGAGCTGGTAAGGAAGTGGAGTTAAAAGTAATTATCAAAATGGCAACAAAATGACTTCCACCTTCAAGCTTTGAATTTCATAAACATATTTAACCAGTTATCATTCATAAATACGGACATTCATCATGACCTTAACTGCTCAATCTAAATTACAGCTTGGTGACATTCAAATTGGTAACGATTTGCCATTTGTTTTGTTTGGTGGCATGAATGTTTTAGAGTCCAAAGATTTGGCGTTTGAAATTGCTGAGCAATATATTGATATTTGTGAGCGTCTTGGCATTGGTTATGTGTTTAAAGCCAGCTTCGATAAAGCCAACCGCTCAAGTTTAACTTCGTTTCGTGGTCCAGGGTTAGAGCAGGGAATTGATTGGCTGGGTCAAATTAAAGAAAAATTTCAAGTTCCTATCATCACCGATGTGCATGAGCCATTCCAAGCACAGCCGGCCAGTAAAGTTGCGGACATCATCCAGTTGCCTGCATTTTTAAGTCGTCAGACTGACTTAGTGCAAGCGATGGCAAAAACAGGGGCAATCATTAACATTAAAAAAGCCCAGTTTCTCGCTCCACATGAGATGAGGCACATTATTAATAAATGCCTTGAAGCAGGTAATGATAAGATCATCTTATGCGAGCGAGGTACAGCATTTGGTTATAATAATCTTATCGTTGATATGCTTGGGTTTGATACCATGAAGCAGATGAATGTGCCTGTATTTTTTGACGTGACGCACAGCTTGCAACAACCTGGAGCAAGATCGGACAGTGCGGGCGGACGTCGGGAGCAGATCACGACACTTGCACGGGCAGGCATGGCAACGGGCTTGGCTGGATTGTTCTTGGAAGCCCATCCTGAGCCTGAAAAAGCAAAATGTGATGGCCCTTGTGCTCTGCGGATGAGCCAGCTTGAACCTTTTTTACGTCAACTTAAACAGCTTGACGAGTTGGTTAAAGGGTTTGATAAGCTCGATACGCACTAAATAAATAAGTTTTAACAAGTCGATTGTGGGATTTAACAAACTTTACTCAATACTTAAATTATTAAGAGGAATATCATGTACGCTGAAACCAGTAATCAAGTCACCGAAATTAAAGACATTCGAGCCCGAGAAATTTTGGATTCTCGGGGTAATCCAACGATTGAAGCAGACGTGATTTTGGCAGATGGCACGATGGGACGAGCAGCTGCACCGAGCGGGGCATCGACAGGGTCTCGGGAAGCGTTGGAGCTTAGAGATGGTGATAAATCACGTTATTTAGGTAAAGGCGTTAAAAAGGCAGTTACGAATGTGAACAGTGACATTCGTTCGGCACTCATTGACATGAATGTAACCGAGCAACAAGCGATTGATGATAAGCTCATAGAGCTAGACGGCACGGACAATAAAGAAAAGCTAGGGGCGAATGCCATGTTGGCAGTGTCGCTTGCCAGTAGTAAGGCAGCTGCAAAAGCGATGGGCTTGCCACTTCATCAGTATATTGCCAACTTGAGGGGGCAAACCTCCTTAACCATGCCTGTACCAATGATGAATATCTTAAATGGTGGTGAGCACGCCGACAATACGGTGGATATCCAAGAGTTTATGATTGAACCTGTGGGATTCAGCAGTTTTTCTGAAGCTTTGCGGGCAGGTGTTGAGGTGTTCCATAGCTTGAAATCTGTTCTAAAAACACAAGGTTTAAACACTGCCGTCGGTGATGAAGGCGGATTCGCCCCAAACTTAAGCAGCAATGAAGAAGCCATCACCGTAATTTTACAAGCCATTGAACAGGCAGGCTACAAAGCAGGGGATGACATTCACCTCGCATTAGACTGTGCTGCCAGTGAATTTTATAAAGGCGGTCAATATATCTTAGCAGGAGAGGGCAACAAAGCCTTTGACTCGCAAGGATTTGCAGACTATTTAGTCAAATTAACTGAACAGTATCCCATTATCTCAATTGAAGATGGTTTGGATGAGTCTGATTGGGATGGCTGGGCCTATCTGACCAAAAAAATTGGCGATAAGGTACAGTTGGTGGGTGATGATTTGTTTGTGACCAATCCCAAGATTTTGCAAGAAGGTATTGATAAGAACATTGCCAATGCGATTTTGATTAAATTTAACCAAATTGGCACCTTATCTGAAACGTTAGATGCCATTTATTTAGCCAAAGACAATGGCTATGCGACAGTGATTTCACACCGCTCAGGCGAAACTGCAGACAGCACGATAGCAGACTTAGCCGTTGGTACCGCCGCGGGACAGATTAAAACAGGTTCGCTATGTCGCTCTGATCGGGTGGCGAAATACAATCAACTGTTACGCATTGAGCAACAAATCCGTGCCAGCTACCGAGGAAAAGCTGAATTTATTGGCTTACGGGGTTAGGTTGACGGTCTGAAATATTTATGAAATATGTTGCTCAATTTCTTCTATTTATTATTGCTTTAGCAATGTTGTTAGCGTTGCAGTATCAGTATTGGGAAGGCGAAAATGGCGTCAGTAATTCTGAAAAGCTGACTGCTAAGATTGAGCAACAACGTCTTACCAATAATCAGCAACGCCAAGATAATGCGATACTTCGTGCAGATATCGAAGATTTAAAGACAGGCCTTGAGGCGGTTGAAGAGCATGCCAGATTGGATTTGGGCTTAATTAAGCCTGATGAAACCTTTGTACAGATGTCAACTGCTGCTAACACACATCGTCATGATGCGGGCGTCAACCAAACTCCATGAACCAAGCATCGCTACTGGAAACACCGAACAATGCTCTATCCGAGCCTCATACTGGTTTTGAAAATGTCTATGCTCTAGTAGTGGCAGCAGGAACAGGCAGTCGATTCGGAGCGAATATTCCCAAACAATACGTTGAAATCGCTGGGCAAACGATATTGCAACATTGCATAGAGTCGTTGGCGACCAGTCGTTATATAAAATCGGTTTGTTTGGTGATTAGCGTTAAGGATGAAATGGCGAAACAATTAAATTTTTCTTTGCCAGTGCAATTAGTATCAGGTGGAGCAGAACGTTGGCAATCGGTTCTAGCAGGTGTTAATGCGATTGCCGAGCAGGGAATTGAAGATAACTCGTTGATTTTAATTCATGATGCGGCCCGACCATGTGTGATGTCACAACACATCGATGCAGTGATTGAAGCAGCGATGAATGAACAATATGGGGCAACGCTTGGCGTGCCAGTGGTTGATACGATTAAGCGTATTAAAAAAGATGATAACTCAAGCTATCCATATATCCAAGAAACAGTTGATCGTCGGAACTTATGGCAGTCGCAAACCCCTCAAGTGTTTCGGGCTTTTGCTTTGCAACAAGTGCTAAATGAAGTAACGGAGCAGAACCTTTCCATTACCGATGAAGCCAGTGCCTTTGAGGTTTTAAATTATCCCATTCGTATGGTTGAGGGTAGTCGTACGAATTTGAAGTTAACCCTTCCTCAAGATTTAGCCCTAATTGAGTGGTTGCTTACCAACGATTAAAACATCTATTTAGTGAACCAATTTGCAAATCCAAAATAATGAACTCTAATCAAAGCCACACGCTTAGTAACGAAGAAGATGGCTTATTCCGCTTTGTATATACCAGTCAATCCACATCAGGTTGGAGAAAACGCACAAGCGACTTGGCTAATATCATTAGAGTCGCAAAGATTAACAATCAACGCTATAATATAACTGGTATTATCTTTCATCAACGAAAGTTCTATTATCAATATGCCGAAGGGTCAGAAAAATCTCTCACTGATCTAAAAAATAATCTGCTACTCGATAAACGACATTTTAGAATCAAAATACACGATTTTACTCACATTGACAGGAGACGGTTTCAGAAGGGGTCCCTTTGGACTCACGCACCAAAAACACTTAAGAAAAATCAACATTCAATACAACAGCGATTATTACCCTTACGCCCAGAACAGTGGCAAGGGGATGAGTGGGATGAGTTTGCAAGGCTTTTTATGAACTAAGGCGAGTGTTACGAGAATTAGAGAACGTGAAGGGGGCATGCTCTCAATCCAAATAAAAATAACTAAACGGACTGAAAAAGTTAATGTCGTTAAACTGAGTAAAATAGCTGGTCAATATTTAAATATTAACTACACACTTTTTTTGTTTTACTGGAATTTGTCTCATTTTAATTAATATTTTTAAAATGAAGATACGTCCTAGTTCATAAGATAAATCAATTAAATAGTACTAACCACAAAAAACCCAGCTCGATAGGCTGGGTTTTTTGTATTGACAGAAAGTTATTATCGCCTTTATGCCAAAAGAATAAGTGGCATCCCGTAGGGGATTCGAACCCCTGTTACCGCCGTGAAAGGGCGGGGTCCTAAACCACTAGACGAACGGGACACTTAGGACAGTCCTTCAACTGCTTTCACCATTATCGTTGAAGTGGGGCGTATTCTAATGACCGTTACCATATATGTCAAGTTTTTATTTTGAATAAATTTTAATTACTATTATTGGTGCCGACATTCGCAGAGTCAGCATTTAATTCTGCATCTTCAGACGTTTTGGAAACTGTGTTTGCGAGCATAGGATAAGCATTTAAAATGGTACAAAACAGTTCGGCTGTTTTTTGAGTGTCGTAAAGGGCAGAATGAGCTTCTGAGCCTTGAAACTCAATGCCAGCTATGGCACAAGCTTTTGCAAGCACCGTTTGTCCATACGCCAACGCTGAAAGAGAAACGGTATCAAGTACCGAAAACGCATGAAAAGGGCTCTGATTTTTGCTATTGGTGCGAGCGATGACCGCATTTAAGAATGCCAAGTCAAAATGAGCGTTATGTCCAACTAGAACACATTGACGGCAGTCGTTATCTTTTCGCACTTGCTTAAGGTCTTTAAAGATTCGTCGAATGGCGGACTTTTCATCCTCGGCAATGGCTTTTCGCATTGGATTATTGGGATCAATGCCCGTAAATTCTAAAGCTCTGGCTTCCAAATTTGCCCCATCGAAAGGCTCAATATGAGCATTAAGAGCTTCGCCTGCATAAAATTTGCCGTCATCATTCATCAAAATAGGAATAAACGCAATCTCTAATAAAGCATCGGTTTCGGCGTTGAATCCAGCGGTTTCAACATCCACTACGACGGGCAAAAACTTACGAAAACGGTCAGCGATTTTTGGGATATTTTCTTCGATGTTGGTATCAATTGCATTAGATATTGTTAAGTTTTCAGACATGATGTCACTAAAAATAAGTTTATAAAATTATGAAGGATTTTGCGGTTTAATTTCCCATCCGCCAAGGCAAAGTCTCGCCAGCCAGCAATGGCGTGAGCGATTGACCGTCGAAGTAATCGTAAGAAGCAGGTACGTCTGTGTTTTGCTTAATCAGCGTGATGGTATCTGTATTTTGCGGTAGTCCGTAAAAATTTGCCCCAAATCGACTGGCAAAATCAGGTAATTTGTCATTCTTTGGTTAGCTATAAAAAGAAGTGGCATATAAAGACATAGAATTTGGGTCAGAATAGCACCCTGCACAACCGCAGGCATTTTCTTTGGCTTGGGTAGCATGTGGGGCGGAGTCTGTGCCTAAAAAGAATTTAGGATTGCCACTTGTCGCGACCTCTAAAAGTCTGTGCTGATGCGACTGACGTTTCAAAATCGGCAAACAATAAAAATGGGGCTTGATGCCACCGACCAGCATGTGGTTGCGATTAAAGAGCAGGTGCTGAGGCGTGATGGTTGCCCCAACGTGACTGCCTTGCGACAGCACAAAGTCCACCGCATCGCCCGTGGTGATGTGCTCTACCACAATTTTTAACTCAGGGAATTGGGCGACAAGCGGATTTAGAACCTCATCCAAAAAACGTTTTTCTCGCTCAAAAATGTCCACCTCATCATGTGTCACTTCACCATGAATCAGTAACGGCATCCCTTGTGTTTGCATCTCTGCAAAAACGTCAGCACGCCCTGCAATATTGGTCACGCCATCACTGGAGTTGGTTGTTGCCCCAGCAGGATACAGTTTGACGGCTTGCACCACACCCGTTTGTTTGGCATCGATAATGTCTTGCGGGCGAGTGTTGTCGGTGAGATACAACGTCATGCGTGGGTCAAAACTCTGCTTGCGTGCATCGCTTAAGTCGCTATCATTTAACGCTTGCATGATACGCTCACGGTACGCCATTGCGTCGCTTGCTGTCTTGACGGGAGGCACAAGGTTGGGCATACAAATGACCCGATTAAACGTGCTGGCACTGTGTGGCACAGTGGTTGCCAATGCATCGCCATCTCGCAAATGTAAATGCCAGTCGTCGGGGCGAGGAAGAGTCAGCGTTGTGCCAATTGAAACAGGTTTGGCATCGGGAAAGGACGGATGCGAAATAGATAATGCGGTCACAGACGGACTGGCAGACATAAGAAATCCTAAAGACACGGTTATTATATTGTTATTGAAGCAGGTAAGCTCTACAATAGCCCGTTATTCTAACATTTTCATTCACCCACCGGAGACCTCATGAGCAACAAAATCGATAAATCAACCATCAACAAAATCGTTCTTGCCTATTCGGGCGGATTGGATACGTCCATCATTGCCAAATGGTTGCAAGATACCTATGACGCCGAAGTCATCACCTTTACTGCCGACATTGGACAAGGCGAAGAGGTCGAACCTGCACGGGCAAAAGCCGAAGCGATGGGCATAAAAAACATTCATATCGAAGATTTGCGAGCCGAATTTGCTCGTGATTTTGTGTTCCCCATGTTTCGAGCCAATGCCATATATGAAGGGGAGTATTTGCTCGGCACGTCCATTGCTCGCCCGCTCATTGCCAAACGGTTGGTAGAAATTGCCCATCAACACGATGCCGATGCCATCAGTCATGGGGCAACAGGTAAAGGCAATGACCAAGTACGGTTTGAGCTCGGGGCAATCGCTCTTGACCCCAGCTTAAAAACCATCGCCCCTTGGCGTGAATGGGACTTATCGAGCCGTGAAAGTTTGATGCAATATGCCGAAGAACACGACATTCCGATTGATTTTGCGTCAAGCAAAAAGAAATCACCCTATTCGATGGATGCCAAGTTATTACCCATCGCCGAGGAAGGCGGACAGCTGGAAGCCCCGTCTCCCGCCGCCTCGGAAGAAAGGTGGCGAGGGTCGGTCCCCCCGACACCCGCCCCTGCCCCGCCCGAATATATCGAGTTGCCTTATGACAAGGGCGACATTGTGGCGATTGATGGTGAGACGCTTGAGCCGTACGAGGTAATGATTAAGCTGAACAAATTGGGCGGTAAGCATGGTATCGGACGACTTGATATTGTCGAAAACCGCTATGTCGGCATGAAATCTCGAGGCTGTTACGAAACGCCTGCTGGCACGATTATGCTCAAAGCTCACCGTGCTATTGAGTCCATCACGCTTGACAGAGAAGCGTCGCACCTCAAAGATGAACTCATGCCTCGCTATGCCAAAATTATCTATAATGGCTATTGGTTTAGCCCTGAACGTGAGATGCTTCAAGCTCTGATTGATAAATCGCAAGAGTATGTAAGTGGCACGGTGCGAGTGAAACTGTATAAAGGAAGCGTGAGCGTAGTCGGACGTAAATCAGACAACTCGCTGTTTGACGAAAAAATTGCCACCTTTGAGGATGATGCTGGGGCGTATGACCAAAAAGATGCCGAAGGCTTTATACGCCTAAACGGCTTGCGGTTAGCAATCGAAGCAAGTAAAGGAAGGGATCTATCCTAAGCGATAGCTTGTAAGTTATGTCTTAAATGTAAGTCATATTATTTACCTTTTAAAAAACCCGATGGTTAAGATGCCATCGGGTTTTATCGTATTTGTTTATGTGTCTATTATTTTAAAATCTTCAAGCCTGCTTTATTTTCACGACGTGGGCGTTTCTTTTTCGGTGGTGTAGCAGCAGCGGGCGTGACATTAGCGTATTCATTCGGATCAAAAAACCTGCCTTGCTGATTTTCTTTGGCATAAATGCCCATTACTGCGGATAAGGGTACCCAAATTTCTTGCGATACGCCACCAAAACGGGCGTTAAAAAATACATAGTCGTTATCTATACGCAAATTACCTGTCGCTTTGCTGGCAATATTTAGCACGATACGCCCATCCTGCACATATTCGGTCGGTATTTTAAGATTGTCACCGGTTGCATCTACCAAAATATATGGCGTAAGTTGGTTGTCTTCTAACCATTCGTAAATAGCACGCACCATATAGGGGCGGGTTGGGGTCAAATCTAAGTCTTGCTCACTCATTGAAAGGCTCTCCTTGTTTTGCTGATTTTTTTGGTAATGCTTTGAAAAATGGTATTTAGGTTAAGTTTTATTGAAAATCAACGCGTCTCTAAAAATGTTGCTCGCTCTAATACCCGATTTTGATAATCAATCAGTGGTCGGCACAAGTGTTTGGGCAGGGTAATGTCCATCTCTGGTAACCGATAGAGCATGGCGGATAATAAAACATCGCACCAGCCATAATCGTCCGCCATAAAATAAGTGTACTGCGAAAATAATGGGGATAGTGTGACCAACGCATTTTGCAAATCGTGACGGGCTATTTTGGCTTGCTCGTTATCAAAACTGTCGGGGTGCATCAGCAGTTGCCGAGCCAGTTTAAGCCAATCGTTTTGAATACGCCATGCCAATAGTCGATGCGTTGCCCTCAGATTAGGACTTTCAGCCAGTAACTTATGCCCTCGGTAGCGTTCTTCAAGGTATTCAAAAATGACGTTAATTTCAAAAAGATTGACGTTTTGATGCGACAGTACGGGCAGGGTATTGTATGGGTTAAGTTGGCGTAAATCTTCGGGTCGTTCGCTTGCCAAAATAGCGAGATGAAATGGTTGATGCTTTTCTGCCAGCAAAATTCGCACCACATGGCTGTCATAGCCGTCGTCGGCGTATAACACCATTTGGTTGGTATCGGCAAAGGGTAGGGGCATTGAAAGAAACACCAAACGTTAAAGAACAGATTATGCTAGCCCAATTACGGTGCAATCGCAAGTTGGGTTGGATCGCTCTGATATATTTCAGGCATAAAAAAAGGGTCTGCAATAGCAAACCCTTCTTGTGTAAAACGCCAATAGTGATTAACGTTTTGAGAACTGTGGACGCTTACGAGCTTTACGTAAGCCAAGTTTTTTACGTTCAACTTGGCGAGAGTCACGAGTCACGAATCCAGCTTCTTTCAAAGCAGGCTTTAAGGTTTCATCAGCGTCAATCAAAGCACGAGTAATGCCGTGGCGAATTGCCCCTGCTTGACCACCGATGCCACCACCTTTAACGGTGACATAAATGTCATAATCCTCAGCCACGCCCAAAAGTTCAAGCGGTTGACGGACGACCATGCGGGAGGTTTCACGACCAAAATACTCATCAAGCGGTTTGCCGTTGACCGTAATGTTGCCTGAGCCTTTACCTAAAAATACTCGGGCAGTTGAGGTCTTACGGCGACCTGTTCCATAATTTCTATCCATAATGCACTCCTAATGCAGTAACAATATCCAAAAAATGCGATTAAATATCAAGTTCGGCAGGTTGCTGTGCACCATGCGGATGCTCTGTACCAGCATAAACTTTCAATTTTTTGATGGTTGCATAACCCAAAGGACCTTTTGGCAACATACCTTTAACCGCTTTGGTAATCACATCTTCAGGCTTGTGAGCAATGAGTTTGGTGAAATTAGTTTCTTTAATACCGCCAGGGTAACCGCTGTGACGATAGTATTTTTTGTCTTGAGCCTTTTTGCCAGTCACTTGAATTTTATCGGCGTTAATCACGACAATATAATCACCCGTATCCACATGTGGCGTGAATGATGGCTTGTGTTTGCCCCGCAGACGCATAGCGATTTGGGTAGCAAGGCGACCTAATGTTTTGCCTTCAGCATCAACGATATACCAGTCATGCGTCACTTCGCTTGGTTTGGCACTAACAGTTTTCATAATAAAACCTTATTGATTGAGCGGTGATGAGGTGAGAAACCTTAAAACCGTCTAAATTGAGAGTGTGTTTTGGGGAAACGAGGGCTCTCAAAAATTCAAACTGCGGATTATACGCACTTCTGCACGGATTAACAAGGGTTTGATGGCGAATTAGCTTCAGTTTTTTCATCATGCTAATTGCAACAAATGCCCAAACACTTGCCCCATTTTTTTTTGTTTGAGTAATTCAAACTTCGATAATAATTTGGCATCCATCGGTAGTTGCTCAATCGGTTTATCCGCTTCCAAATAAACCAGGGCATTTTGATTGAGTTGTTGACTGTCAAATAGCGACTGCAAAATGGGTTGCCATAAATTGTTAGCATACGGCGGGTCAACAAAGACCAAGTCAAAGGGCAGGGTAGATGATGGTTCTGCTAAAGTTGATCCAGATAGGCTTGGAATGAGTATTTCAGCGTTGCCCTGTAATAAAGTGAGCGGGGCAGGGGATTGAGGTTGCTTTT
>JAAXIL010000121.1 GCA_012270355.1 Psychrobacter sp. | reverse complement strand
GTTTGGCGATATCGATAGGATTTTCATCCGCAGTGGATTGCACGAATTTGGCATTCACCTGCCCCGCCACTTGCTCAAGTTGCTTGATGGCAGCAGGACGATACACGTCGGCAGACACCAGCATGACTTTTTTCTTTTGCCGTTCTTGCAAATATTTGGCGAGCTTGCCTGCGGTGGTGGTTTTACCTGCCCCTTGCAAGCCTGCCAGCAAATACACCACAGGCGGTTTGCCTGTCATCTCGAGGCTTTGGTTGGCACTGCCCATCATTTCAGTCAGTTCGTCATACACAATTTTGACAAACGCTTGACCTGGGGCAAGTTCTTTTAGCACCTCTTGACCTAACGCCTGTTCTTTCACCCGTTTCACAAAATCACGGGTCACAGGCAATGCCACGTCTGCCTCAAGCAATGCCATTCGCACTTCTCGAAGCGTGTCTTTAATATTGTCTTCGGTGAGTTGTCCTGAGCCAGCGATGCCTCTTAGGGATGTCGATAGTCGTTCGGTTAAAGTATCAAACATAAAAAATCTCTATAAAAGTCTGGTATAAACTGGGATAAACAAGTGAAATGATTGGTTCGCCAAATGAGAATCAGTCTATATGGCAAGGTTGAAATGTGCTAAATTAGGTAATAAATTATCCATCATTATAGCCCATCTGCTCAGGCTTTGCCTTAACGCTTTCATCCACTGCCCAAAGGGTCGCATTGTCCGTGTTTTTAGCTTTTGTTATTGCCCTAATTGCTTATGTCATTGCCAGTGTGCACTTGTGGTGGGCGTTGGTGCAAGTCAAGCCTGTGCACCGGGGTTTGACGCTCGGGCTATTGGTAGTGGGCATGCTGGCTCATGCAGTCACGTTGTACCCCCTTATCGTGACTGCCCGAGGGCTAAATTTTAATCTGTTTCATACCGCAAGCCTCGTCGGGCTGTTTTTTTTGGCGTTTTATGCCGTGTTTTCATCGTAGCGCCCTGTGCTGAGTTTTGTCGTATTGGCAACCCCATTGGCGATTATTGGACTTTGCTTAGGCTATTTTGGTGACGCTCCTTATCAACCGATTGCCATCATTAGCGGAGGCATGACCGCTCATATTCTGCTGTCCATTGCCGCCTACTGCGTGCTACTTATGGCGACGGTGCAAGCGGTTATTCTAAAATTTCAAATCAGAGAGCTTAAACACCGCACTTCCCACCGGCTGTGGGTGAACAAACTGCCTCCACTACAAAGCATGGAATCGCTACTTTTTGACATGATTGTGCTGGGCTTTGGCTTATTGACGCTGGCATTGGGCATGGGATTTGTGTATGTGCATGATTTATTGGCACAACATATCGCCCATAAAACCGTGCTCAGTGTGGTGTCATGGCTGGTGTATGGCGGTCTGATAATTGGGCATTGGCGAGCAGGCTTACGGGGCAAACGGGCGGCAAATCTTACCATCATTGCCTTTGTGTTATTGGCTGTTGGGTTCCTGGGCAGTAAATTTGTGTTAGAAATTATTCTGACTTAAAGCGATTCAAAGGCAATTTATGATGACTCATTCCCATTCAGAACATTCAAATCATAAGCACTTGCATGACGAACATGATGAACCACAAACCCCTGGCATGACGACGCAACGGAAGCTACTTTGGGTTAGTTTTTTGCTCATCAGTACGTTTATGCTTGTTGAGGCAGTCGGTGGGTGGCTAACAGGCAGTTTGGCATTACTCTCTGATGCAGGGCACATGCTGAGCGATGCCGTTGCTTTGGGGGCGACGCTGTTGGCATTTAAGATTGGCGAAAAATCTGCCACTGCACAAAAAACCTTTGGCTATAAACGCTTTGAAATCTTGGTGGCAGGGGCAAATGGGGCGACGCTGATTATCATTGCGTTGATGATTTGTATCGAAGCGTTTGAACGTATACAAACACCGAGCGACATTGCGTCATTGCCCATGTTAATGGTGGCGGGCGTGGGGCTTGTAATAAATTTGGTGGTCGCCAAACTGTTGCATCAAGGCGGTGCGTCGCCCCATTTACCCCATAGCCATGCGGGTCATCATCATGGTCATGGTAGCACGCACCACGACCACGACCACGACCACGACCACGACCACGACCACGACCATGAGAATAATAACCAAGCCGATACCGCTACCACAAAAAATCTAAACCTGCACAGTGCTTACTTGCATGTGCTTGGTGATTTGCTTGGCTCAGTGGCGGCTATTTTGGCAGCGTTGGCGATGATGTGGTTTGGCTGGTGGTGGGCAGACCCTGGTGTATCGGTTTTAGTGGCAGTGCTGATTTTAATCAGTGGCTATCGTGTGGTCAGGCAATCGGCTCATATTTTGATGGAAGGTACGCCTAACGAGGTGGATTTGGCTGAGGTTGAAGCTCGTCTACTGGCTAATGATGCGGTGCGTGCGGTGCATGA
>JAAXIL010000046.1 GCA_012270355.1 Psychrobacter sp. | reverse complement strand
AATCAGCGGTTCTTCATAAAGCCTTTGAGCTTGAGTACTGCGACCATTTTTGATGAGTAAGTCGACCAATTCTACATGAGCAATCAGGCTATTAGGATCAGCATCCAACGCTCGCAAAAACGCCCGCCCTGCCTCGGCTTCTTTATTAAGTACTAACGCCGTACGCCCCAAATTTTCTAACGCCCCAACCCTGCCTTCATAGCCTAAAGCTGAGCCTGCAGTTTCAAACTGAACCATCGCATCGGCATGACGGTTCATCTTAGCCAGATACACGCCATAATTATTATGGGCTTGCATAAAATTAGGGTCAATTTCAATAGCACGACGAAAATAGCCGTCCGCTTTTTGCAAATTCGCCTGACTGCCTTCTTGCTGTAATAACACACCCATCATGTCATATGCAGGGGCAAAATTTTTGTCCGCATCAAAGGCTTTTTCGAGCTGGCGATAAGCATCATCTAATTTTCTTTCACGAATAAATTGCCCTGCCATTTGGGTTCTAAGGGGGGCAATGTCATCAGGATCAGTCGCTTTAAAGCCTGAGCTTTTGTTAGCCGAGGCATAATAATCGCTTGGAGCGGGAGCCACTGTAGACGTGCTTTGACAAGCAGCGACACTAAGCAGGGTGCCAACTAAACCAACTCCAATCAGGACTTTTGCACGAAATTTACTCATGACGCAATTTTCTTTATCTCATTTAGTCGGTTGTTGCATTTTAAGAACATTTTAAAATAACGTTTCAGTTTTCTAGCGACATACCACTGGTTACATTGCACCGATCTGACCATTAACCCGCCATGATAAATCAACCCACCACTGGTATTCAAGTCAGTATCGAATTTTGTTTGGTTTGAGACTGTTATCTTTATTATGTGCAAATTTATGTGACTGATTTTTTCAACAACCTTTTAGGTCACAAGCTCTGTTGATAACTTAGACTGAACCTTCTCTTTCCATTTGGCAGACCGCCGGGTACGGTCTGCCACCTGTCCTACTAATTGTCCGCAGGCTGCATCAATGTCATCGCCACGGGTTTGCCGAATGGTACAAATAAAACCATTTGTCTGCAAAATTTGGCTAAACGCATGGATGCGATTGTTGCTTGAGCGTCCGTAAGGGGCGTGAGGGAATGGGTTAAAAGGGATGAGGTTGATTTTGCTCGGTAGGTCACCCAGTAGAGCCACCAATTCATGAGCATGACCATCGCTATCATTGACGCCCGCCAGCATCACATATTCAATCGTCACGTGCTTTTTGTGGCGAGGATTCTGTTCAACATACGTTCGCATCGCTTGCATCAAATCATCAAGCGGATATTTTTTGTTGATTGGCACCAGCTCGTTGCGTAGCTCATCATTTGGGGCGTGCAGTGAGATAGCAAGAGCGACATCAATGTCTTGATAAAGGTCATACATTTTTGGTACAACGCCGGAAGTGGATAGCGTCACCCGTCTTTTAGACAATCCATAGCCATAATCGGACAGCATGATTTGCATCGACGCCACAACGGGTTGGTAATTAAGCAAGGGTTCACCCATACCCATCATCACCACATTGGTCACGGGATTGTGCCATTCCGTCTCTGTTTGTGATGCTGACTTTGGCTCATTAAATGACGCATTTGCCACCCACAGCTGACCGATGATTTCACTGGCAGATAAATCTCGTTCAAACCCTTGTTTGCCAGTACTACAAAAACTACAGTCTAAGGCACACCCAACTTGTGAGGAAATGCACAAGGTTTTACGTCCGTCCTTTTTGCCATCTTCGGCCGGAATCAGCACCGTCTCGACCAGCGAGCCACCCGCCACTTCAAATACCCACTTGCGAGTGCCATCTTCGCTAAACTCTTTGTACTGCACAGTTGGTGGAGTGATATGAGCGTGCTGGCTGAGTTTATCTCTTAGGGACTTAGACAAGTTGGTCATTTGGGCAAAGTCAGTTACGCCAAACTGATAAATCCATTGCATGACTTGCTTTGCTCGAAACGCTTTTTCGCCAAGCGTCTTGAAGTAACCCTCAAGTTCGCTTTGAGTCATGCCAAGCAAGTTGACTTTATCCGCCACTTGCTCAGACTCTTTAAAGACGCTATGAGTAGGAATTTTATTTGATTTAACGCTCATGATTTAAGATTATTTACTAACAACAGAATATGGGTTAGCCTAAATCCTCATTGTAAAAGGTTTTAGGCACATTAGAATTGAAGCGACATTGCAAAATATAAGCGAAACGTACCTTATCGAACAGGCACTTTTATCGACTGCCCTCGCTGTAGCATTGCATCGGCATTTAAGTTGTTCATCTGGGCAAGTTCTGCAGTCGAAATGCCATATTTTCTTGCCAACCCGATTAAGCTATCGCCAGATTGCACTTTATAGGTAGTCGTCGTTGCAGGGATGGTCAGTGTTTGTCCTTTTAGCAATTGGGCATTGGTCGCCAAGTTATTGGCTTTCGCTAATGTCTCCACACTCATGCCAAAACGGTTGGCAAGGCTGATTAGTCCATCGCCAGACTGCACTTTGTAAGTTGATAACCGACCGGTTGTATTGGCAGAGCGACTGCTTACAGTGTTTTGAGTAGAAGAACTTGATGTCGATGTAGCCTCTGTCCTCTTCGGTACATTTAGCACCTGTCCAATTCGCAATTCGGCATTGGTTGCTAAATCATTAGCAGACGCCAACTCACTGACCGATACGCCAAAACGATTGGCTAAACCAATCAATGAATCCCCTGAAACCACTTTATATCTATCATCGAAAGAAGTTGAAGATTTGACAGATGATGAATTGTTCGAGGCTGGCGTGGAATTATTTGAACTGGATGCTCCATTCGGCACATTGAGGGTTTGTCCTCTAAGCAATTCGGCATCAGTAGCTAACTTGTTGGCTTTAGCTAACTCACTTACGGATAAATTAAAACGGTTTGCAAGTCCAATTAAGCTATCGCCATTTTGCACCCGATAACTGGACGGACGGGACGTGACGGATTGTGGCTTACTTTGAGCGGTTGACGTTGAAGTAGAGCCCGAACCACTCGGAATGGTCAGCGTACTGCCACGCAATAGTTGGGCAGAAGTTGATAAATCATTTGCTGATGCCAAATCACTGACCGACACGCCATAACGATTCGCCAAGCCAATCAAGCTATCGCCTGACTGCACTTTGTATTGCACCGATTTGCCTTGTAAACCTAATTGAACTTGCTCACGGCTAGCAGGTAGCTTGATGCGTTGTCCTCGTTGTAGTCCTGCGGTTGGCGATAAATTGTTGAGTTCAGCAATCAACGTATGCTGGGTGCCTAATTGTTTCGCCAAGCCTATCATGCTGTCACCCGCTTGCACGGTATAGGTTGTTACCTCACCTCGATATGTTGTCGATGGCGATGAAGAGGTGTTATTGCTAGAGGAAACCGGTGTTCTAGGCACCGTCAAACGTTGGTTAATTATTAAATCTGCGGTCGGTGATAAATTATTCATGCCCGCTAGTGTATTGATAGACACACCATAGCGATTAGCTAAAGCTGTCAACGAATCGCCCGAACGGACCTGATAGGTTTCAGTTGCTCCAGTATAATTTACCCTTGGGGCAGTAGGGCTTGACGTTGACGTCGTTGACGAGTTCGCAGCAGGACTTGAAGTGTTGCTACCATTCATGTCCCGATTCGGCACAAGCCACAGCGTCTGCCCAATGCGTAAATCGGCATTGGTTGCTAAGTTGTTGTATTTTGCCAGTTCAGACACACTTAAACCAAATCGTCCTGCTGTGCCGATGAGTGTATCTCCCGACTGCACCTTATACCGCTCAGGCTTGTTAATAGCAGGGGCGGTTGATGAGGAGGCGGTTACTAAGGGTGCAATGGGTTTGGCATCATATAAATACAGCTTGCTACCTGCGAGCAATGGATCGTTCGCATCGATTTGATTCCACTCGGCAATGTCTCGCCAATTCAAACCCGCTCTGCCAGCAATGTTACTGAGCGTATCACCTCGCACCACCGTATAAATGGAGCGTTCGCCTTTGGGCTTAGGTTTACTTGAAGTTGAGTTATTGGCATAACTGAGCTGTTTTTCCTGCCCTCGAGCTTGCAAAATACTTTGCTGCGTTTGTACATCGTCCAACTTTACAGGCGTTGGAACAGCTTGCTCATTTTGAGCAACTTGACTATTGATATAAGCGATTTCTTCTGGACGAAGGGGTGGTTCTTGTCCGAAACTCGGATTTGTACTTGGTGATGTATTAGTATTGCTGCTCGCATTATTCGTTGAAGTGCTTGCAGTCGGCGTATTAGGAGTTGGGTAATTGGATGTCGGATAGTTAGGCGTTGAGACGTTAGTCGAAGCCGTAGGATAGCCACTCGGCGTGGTGGCACTGCTCGCAAAATCTGCCAAATCACTCGGCGACTTCAACGCTTCGTTATAGGAGGCAGGATCTCTCGATGCGACAAAGCCTGTTGGCGATAAATTGCTAATTTTGCCATCCAGTCCTGTACTCACTTGATTTGGAATGACCACTCGAGCAGGACCTGCCACATCCACTTTCAAGCTGGTTAAAGCAGGATTCAATGCTCGTAGTTCTTCCAAGCTTACCCCTGTTACCCGAGAAACAGCATCCAATGGCACGCCATGTTGAACAGGCACAGTACGGAAATGCTCACGGTTAGCAATGGCAGGCAGGTACATGCCATGTCCACTGGTGTTGCCCACTACTTGAGCCACTGCCATAAATCTAGGCACATAGTTCATGGTTTCGGTTGGTAAATTTAGTGACCAATAGTCGGTCGGCAACCCCCGTGCCGCATTGGCATCAATGGCGTTTTGGATGCGACCTGGTCCTGCATTATAAGCAGCAAGGGCTAATTCCCAACTACCAAAACGGTTATAAAGTGCAGTCAAAAAATCATAAGCAGCTCGGGTCGATTCCACCACGTCTCGCCTGCCATCATAATAAGGCGTTTGGGCTAGACCATACATCTCACCCGTTGACGGAATAAATTGCCATAAGCCAGCAGCATTGGCGTTACTGGTCGCCGTCGGGTCGTACGAGCTTTCAATCACAGGCAATAATGCCAACTCGGTGGGAATGCCACGGGCTTCGGCTTCCCGAACGGTGTAATACAAATAACGACTGGCACGAGCCGTCAAGCGATTGATATAGTCTTGACGGGTCACAAACCAGTTTCGCTGAGCTTGTACCCTAGGATTGTATTAATGTTGATCGGCATTGAGTCTAAACCCACGTCTAAGTCGTTCCCACAAGTTGCCCATTTGCTGGATGGCTAGCTGATCGTCTTCCACCATCTTCATATCAGATGCTTCGAGCAAATCTGCCAACTCATCCAAACTTCCTTCATCCAGCAAGGCTTCGGACTGAGTATAACCAGCGTTTTGAGCAGGCACTTTGGAAACCGTGTTCGGCGTTTGGGTTGGTATCGTGCCAGTTGTTGCTGTCGGGGCGGGTCTGGTATTACTGCTACACGCCGATAACACCACCGATGCCATCACCACGCCAAACATAGCACTCAATGGCGTTTGCTTGAATTTATGGACATTTGCATTTGAATGCGTGGGTTTCATAAAGTACCTAATTCAATAAATGAAAAGATGATAAGAAAGAAAAAACTAATCGATGCTAACCTGGGAGACGGCACGTAATAGTAAAGCGTTTCCATTGCCTGCGGTTAATGTGGCACGAGAGTTGGTCGTCAGGGTGGTATTTTTGCCATTTTCACGCCAGGTTTCAACTGTTCGCACATCCGCTTTAGCTTGATCGCCACTCACCACAATATTATTGATACTGATATCATAACGGTAGTTATCCGTCTTCGCCCAACTGTCTTGGAGTAACTTGAGATATGCTGACTTATCTAAGCTTGTTGTTTTCCCTTTGCGAGACATCGAAATCAAGGCATCATCAGACACAAGATTTGATACTTGGCTGATATTTTTACTATTTGCCGCCTGCTGCATACGGCTGGCGTACTGCTGGACGGCAGATTCAGACAATGTAGCTGCCGAAGCTGTCTGCATTGTCATGACAGAGGCAATCAACCCCCCCGCCATCAAACTGACTGGCAACATTTTGACACGCCGCCGAGCCTTAAAACCGGTGGGGCTAGGCGTAGATTGTTTAATATTAATATTCATCGTCATCATGCCTTTATAATAAAAGTTGATCGTAGTTATGAGGGTTGACGGTAGCATTATCAACAATATAACCAAAAGCAGACCCATTTGCTAGGACTGCTATAAATACTTACCATTGAGTAAGAATCAACAAATCTTTTAGGTTAAGCAATCTTAGCTAAGTGGCTTGTTGTCGTCTGTATCAGACTCTATTTCATGGTCTGCCATCAACATGCCTAACCGTTCAGAGCGTTTCGCCATGATTTGTTTGGCAAGTTCTTGCATGTCTTCGACACGGTCAATTTCATCGACGATTTCTAGCCCTAGTAAGGTTTCTAACACATCCTCAAGCGTGACCAAGCCTTTTACCTCCCCATATTCCCCAACCGTAATGGCAATATGAATTCGATTTTTTAGCATCAAATCCAGCAAATCGAATAGCTTCATTTTTGAGAAAACAAAGGTAATTTCTCGCTGATAATCTTTGAGTGGTTTGTCCGTATGATTATTGGCTTTAGCGAGTAATAAATCCGTTTTAAGCACAAACCCCGTAATGTCATCCAAATCTTCATTGTAAATGGGTAAGCGTGAAAACGTGAGCTTAGGACGGTTAGCAAGCAATTCTGCCACGCTCATATCGCCATCAAACGCCAACATGACAGAGCGTGGTGTCATGATATCTTCAACCTTGATTGCACCAAACGCCAGTAAATTGCGAATGATACGAGATTCGAGCGGGTCAATTTGCCCCGATGCTTCACCAACGCTAGCAAGTGCAGCAAATTCATTACGGTTAAATGTGTGCCCAGAATGCCCTTTAGTCAGTAGTTTCGTGATTTTTTCTGACATCCATATCAGTGGATAGAGAATAAAAATGGTGCCTTTTACGAAATAAGCAACCGGACTGGATAAACGTCGCCAATAAACCGTTCCCATCGTTTTAGGGATAATTTCTGAACAAATCAGTACCAACAAGGTCATGACTGCCGAAAACACGCCAAACCACTCGCTACCAAAAACAATGGTAGCCTGAGCCCCTGCCCCAAGCGAGCCGACGGTATGAGCAACTGTATTCAACGTCAATATCGCTGCAATTGACTGATCTATATTGTCAATTTTGACATTTTGCAGCATTTCTGCTTTTTTTGGCTCTTCTTCACGAATAGAAGCCACATAGCTTGGCGTCATGGTCAGCAAAGTCGCTTCCGAAACCGAACAAATGAAAGAAACGAGTAGCGACGTGAGTACAAATACAATCAACAATATGACATGTACGCCATAAGCCGACGTTTGCTCGACCTCACCAACGCTACCGCCAGCAGCATAAGCCATGCCCGATGCGACGAGCAAGCAGACGGTCAATATTAAGGCAAACATCGTGCGATGCAATAAAGATGCGTGCGGGTGCAAAGTTTTCGCTAAGCGAGAAGGCGTTAAATGAGATATCACAGAAGATTGCATATGGGGTAAGGTTTAGAAGGTTGGTTGCGAGTAATCAAGGATTAAAAAATCAGTTGAATAATTAAGTTTATAATCAATAAAAATACATGCCCACTAATCATAATTGTCATTGAGCAAATCATGCAAGATTTTTGATGGCTTAAAATGCGGAATACTGACCGCAGGCGTCACGATGGACTCCCCCGTTTTGGGGTTACGGGATTGACGAGCATTGCGATGCTTAAGCGTGAACGTACCAAAACCACGCACTTCTATCCGCTCATCCGCTATCAATGCGGACGCCATTTGGTCAATGAGCAAACGCACCCCTTCTCGGGTGATTGCCTCTTCCACAAATTCGACCCGCGAGGCGACTTCACTGATTAAATCGGATTTATTTAACGCTTTTTTTGAGTCATTGTTTACCATTTTATGTAATACGTTACCTTTTATGATGTTGGAAATTATGATGTTCGAAACGTCTTCATAAGTCTTGTGCTAACCCCTAAAGCCTAGCACGATTTATAAGATCTTGGTAAAAATTTTAACGATATATAAAATTTGACTCATAAAAAAAAGAGCAACCTCAGTTGCTCTTTTTAGCATCAGCTATCTTTTATAAACATAACGCTTCAAACACAATTACTGCATTTGTTCTTTAATCAAATCACCGATGGTTTTCGGTTGAGCATCAGCAGAGGCAGTTTGAGAGTGCTCTTGAACGGTTTGACGCTCATCGTCTTCGTCCTTAGCTTTGATAGACAAGTTAATGTCGCGTGATTTGCGATCGACGTTAATAATTTTAGCTTCAACGCTATCGCCAACGCTTAAGTGCTTGCTCGCATCTTCAACCTTGTCACGCTGGATTTCAGAAGCACGCAAGTAGCCATCAACTTCATCAGCCAGAGCAATCACTGCACCTTTGGCATCCACTTCTTTGACCGTACCAGTTACGATTGCACCTCGGTCACTACCGACTAAATATTCACTAAACGGATCTGAGTCTAATTGCTTAATACCTAAGCTAATGCGGTTGGCTTCAGCATCAACGCCAAGAACCATGGCTTCAACTTCGTCGCCCTTGTTATAGTTACGGATGGCATCTTCGCCTGACTCATTCCAAGAGATGTCAGACAAGTGCACCAAACCATCGATACCGCCATCTAAGCCGATAAAGATACCGAAATCAGTAATCGACTTAATCGTTCCCGTCAACTTATCACCACGGGCATGGTTCTTATCAAACTCTTCCCAAGGATTAGGCAAGGTTTGTTTGATGCCAAGGCTAATACGACGACGTTCTTCATCGATGTCTAGAACCATCACGTTCACTTCATCGCCCACTTGCACAACTTTCGACGGATGCACATTGCGGTTGGTGTGATCCATTTCCGAAACGTGTACTAAGCCTTCAATACCATCAGCGATTTCCGCAAAACAGCCATAATCAGTCAAGTTAGTGACACGAGCTTCAGTGATTGTACCCACTGGATAGTTTTCGCTTACGTTATCCCAAGGATCGGTACCAAGTTGCTTCAGACCTAGGCTCACACGATTACGCTCACGGTCAAATTTTAGCACCTTAACTTTTAGATCTTGACCAACTTCAACCACTTCAGAAGGATGCTTGATGCGTCGCCATGCCATGTCAGTAATGTGTAACAAACCGTCGATACCGCCAAGGTCAACGAAAGCACCGTAGTCGGTTAGGTTTTTGACGATACCGTCAATTTCCATGCCTTCTTCAAGCTTTTCAAGAAGTTCTTCACGTTCAGCAGAATTTTCCGCTTCCATCACCGCTTTACGGCTGACAACCACATTATTGCGTTTTTGATCCAGCTTGATGATTTTGAACTCAAGCTCTTTGCCTTCTAAGTGAGTGGTGTCTTTGATGGGGCGAATATCAACAAGCGAGCCTGGTAAGAATGCCCGCACTGACCCAACATCGACGGTAAATCCGCCTTTCACTTTGCTAGAAATCGTACCCGTTACAATTTCATCGTCTTCAAATAACTTTTCTAACGCATTCCACGTCTCAACCCGTTTGGCTTTTTCACGAGACAACAACGTCTGCCCCATGCCATTATCAACTGCATCAACGACCACATCCACGCTGTCGCCAATCGCTACTTCTAATTCGCCATCATCGTCTAAGAACTCTTCACGAGCCACAATGCCTTCAGACTTTAGCCCCGTATCGACGGTAATCCAGTCATCATCGATGGCAACAACCGTTCCCGAGATGACTGAGCCACGCTCAATATCCAGACCTTGTTCTTCTAAACTCGCTTCAAACAGTTCAGCAAATGATTCCATGTTTTCTACCTTAAAATAGCCGTATCCTGTCCAGCACAGTACGGTTCACGTTAATGAGCAACAAAGCAGTACACTGGTTTTACACATTTGTTGTCATGAAAAAAATTAAAAAATCTAAAATATGTTAAAAACAAATGCCCTTACGTTGACAATGTTTTTTTATCTCAGCAAACACCGTGTCGGCATCCATAGATGAGCTGTCTAATACGAGCGCATCTTCGGCAGGTTTTGAGGGGGATACACTGCGGTTTTCATCTCGTGCATCCCGCTCTTTAATGCTGGCTAAAATTGCTTCATAGTTGGCGTTATCGCCGGCATCCGTCAGTTGATTTACCCGTCTGTCTGCCCTAGCCTCTGCACTTGCGGTCAAATAAATTTTGACATCCGCATTGGGAAATACTACTGTTCCCATGTCCCGTCCATCAGCGATCAGCCCTGCCTCATTTGCCATGTCTTGTTGCAAATCCAGTAATGCTGACCGCACCTCGGGCAACACCGCTACTTTAGACGCATAATGTCCGATGGTTTCATTGCGGATTTCGTTGCCCACATCTTGCCCATCAACCACAATGCGTATGTGGTGACCACTGCCTGAATTGGTATCTATATCATCTGTATTGATATTTGGCAGAAACTGTATGTCTAAATCTGAAGTAAGCTTAGCGATTTGGTTGGCGTCAATGTCACCATTTTCACCATCACTCTCTACACCCAGCAACCCTGCCTCAACCGCTTTTAACCCAACGATGCGATACAATGCTCCTGAGTCTAGCAACTGATAGCCCAAGGCTTCTGCCAGCTTTAGGCAAACTGTACCTTTGCCAGCACCGCTGGGACCATCGATTGTGATTACAGGATACGCCACGCAAGCTCACCTTAGCGGACAAAAATAGGGCAAGATTATAGCAAAGACTGCCCGCCTTGGCAAAGGCTATAAATTTTTTACTTGTTTTTCTATTTATTTTTTTCTGCGAGTTTTAAAGAATGACTTGAGAAGCTGACCGCTTTGCGACATATATAACCCGTGTTGCACATACATTCTATGATTATAGAAGTCCGCCTTAGTAAGGTTTAGCTGACTGCCCACCACACCTGACCGAGGCTCAAAGGTAGCAAATACGAGCCGATGCAAACGGGCATGAATGAGTGCCCCAATGCACATGGTGCAAGGCTCAAGCGTGACATATAGAGTGGTGTGTCGGGGCAAACGGTAGTTTTGTAAGTGTTGGCATGCTTGACGCAATGCAACGATTTCCGCGTGGGCGGTTGGATCATGCGTTGTAATGGGTTGGTTATACCCTTCGCCAATCACTTCATAGACAAATTTATCTTGATTATTAGGTCGGTCGTTTGGATTATCTTGTTCTTGTCTCGTGACCAACACCGCACCAACGGGCACTTCACCCCGACCCGCCCCATGCTTAGCAAGAGCCAGTGCATGCCTCATGAACCTAACGTCGGTTAACGTCCAAAACTTCTGCATATTGATATGCCTATTGAAGTTAGACATAGGCTGAAAACCTGTTCGCTGGGGATAGATGAGTTCATGCACAGTAAGGCAACCTATTGAGGTAATTGCCAATCAATCGGCGTTCGTCCATGTTCTTTTAAGTAGGCATTGGCTTTTGAAAATGGCTTTGTACCAAAAAATCCACCACGGTTCGCTGCCAAGGGTGACGGATGCACTGAAGTTAATATCAAATGTTTATCGGTATCGATAAATCTGCCCTTTTTTTTGGCATGACTGCCCCATAAAATGAATACCGTATGCTCGGTTTGCTGATTAACCGCCTCAATGACAGCGTCGGTAAATTGCTCCCAACCTTTTCCTTGGTGACTGCCCGCCTGCCCTGCCTCAACGCTCAGCGAACTGTTGAGCAGTAATACGCCCTGCCGAGCCCAATGGGTCAAGTCGCCATGCCGAGAATAAGTCGTGCCAATATCGTCTGCCATTTCTTTGAGAATATTATTAAGTGATGGCGGTTTGGGGATGGTTTTGGGAACAGAAAATGACAGTCCCATCGCTTGCCCTGCTCCATGATAGGGGTCTTGTCCCAAAATGACGACTTTCACGCTCGATAGTTGCGTCAAATTAAACGCATAACACATTTGCGAGCCGTGGGGGTCGATGGTTTTGACAGCTTGATATTGTTGTTTCAAAACATCCCCCACGCCATCCATATTGGGCGAGGGCACTTCGTCTGCCAACGCGTCTTTCCAATCATCAGGCATTTTGACCTGCTCAAGAATGGCTTGCTTTTCGGCGTCGGTTTTTTGATTATCGCTATCATTCACCTCATCAAATAATTCCATCATCCCCTCAATTTAAATCATCAACTAAAAAAAAGACCAGCCGTAGCCAGTCTTTCTATTAAATCATAATCCTTTTAATTCACAAACCCTTTAAGTATCCAGATTGTAAATAGTCATCATAAAACCGTATCTGGTTCTAGAATATATAT
>JAAXIL010000163.1:4650-12470 GCA_012270355.1 Psychrobacter sp. | reverse complement strand
ATTTCATATTCCATTACTCCAGGCTTAATAAAGTTTAATACCCTTTTAAATCCCGTCTCATAATTACAAACCTATCTGAATTCATGGAGCGCAAAGGGTTTTGATTATCTTAGCGATGAAATAATACGTCTTTTATACAGTCATACAGTCGTCAGCTCTGTTTGATGACCTCAATCATAAATCGTTTTCTTCATAAATCATCCGATACGGCTCGGTAGTCAAAAATACCTTTGCATTGGGTAGTAAATCGTCAATATCAGCAAAATCACTCATTCCTTTACCAAGTTTGTATTCGGCAAACTGGCGTAAACCCTCTGCGATTTGTCCGTGTTCGTTAATTAAACTAGGGGTAATTGTTGAATCGGCATTTGCCCCATAAAGAATAATCGACAATTCCTCGGCAAGGACAGATGAAGGCAAATGCTGACTTAATAAGTTGATAATTTGCGGTAAAATTTGCCCTGCCATTTGCTCGGCAAATGACGACAAATCGGTTACTGGCATAAAGTAAGCATGCCCAAGTCTTGCTTCATTACCAAAGAGGTCGGCAAGACGAGTATTGATAGCGGTCAGCAGTTGGGCTAAATCTAGTTTAATACTTTTTCCGTCGGTTAAAACTGGCAACAAATCGGGGTTTGGTGGACAGTCAATAAAGGTAAAACGACGGCGGAACGCACTGTCGAGCATGGTTAGGGACGCATCTTGAGTGTTCATGGTGGCGTAAATATCGACATTGCTCGGCACGCTAAAGGGTCGTTGGGAATACGCCAAACTGATTTGCATGCCATTGTTCTGCACATCGCCTAGCCCTGCCCGTTTGCTCGGCTCAATCAAACTCATCAGCTCGCCAAACACTTGCACGGTGTTGGCTCGGTTGATTTCGTCAATCAGCATCGCATAACGGTGGTCGGGGTCGGCAGATGCTTTGGCACACAGGCGTAAAAACGCCCCGTCGGTGATGCGGTATTGCATCTGCCCCGTTTGTGTGTCCACGCTTGGACGGATGCCTTCAACAAATTCGTCATAACCATAAGACTGATGGAAACTGACAAAGGCGGTGCGGACAATCTTTTGCGGATTGAAACTGGTGGGCATAGTGTTTGAAGGGGAATAAAGAGCAAGCAAATCGGCAAGTTTGGTTTGTAAGTCAGCTTTGACGTCATCGAGCAAATACCACTGGCTGGCTTCGGTCTTATCAAAATAGTATTGGGAAAAGCTTTGGCTGGATTTCACGGTAACCGAATCGGTGTGGCTATACTGCCCCAATATCCCCCATAAAGTTTGGGCAATGTTGGCGTTGTTTTGCTGGGCGATTTTATCTTGCATCAGCGGATGGCGGATGATTTCGGGCACGGTCAGCAACCGATTTTCAAGTAGCATTACCGCACATAAGGCATCCAGCCAGCGGTAATCTGCCAGTTGCGACGCTCGCCACTCATCGTGCATTACCGATAACTTGCCGTCACAAGCCTTTTGGATTTGCAATAAGCGATGCGTTTTGCCCGTGCCCGCCACACCCGTAAAAATCACGTTGGTCGGAGCAGTGGGCAATATAAAATCTGGGGATAAAGGTTTGGAAGATTGAGCGTCAGGCATTGGAAAGTAGCGTAGTTGGAAGTTTTAAAACAAATCAAATGTGGCATAATAGCGTATCTTGATTTGCTTATCACCTAAGGAAGTTTATGTCTGCCCTCAATACCCTATTTAATACCGCCTCATCTATCGCCAAACATACCCCGCTAAAAAACGTTCTGTCACAAACGAGCCACGACGGTTCAGACAATAGCAGTGGTGTTCGCACTGTCAACAACACTTTCACCAAAATGCTCAGTGCTACCAACATGTTGCCAAAGTCTGCACAGTCAGTCGTGTTGACGCAAATTTTCGGACGCATTGTGCCCTATGTTGGGACAACGGGCGTGGTGTATGAAACCGTCACGCCAAATAAAGTGGTGGTCAGCCTTGAGAACGACAAACGTGTGCAAAATCACATTGGCTCGGTACACGCAGTGGCAGTGACTTTGTTGGCAGAAACGGCGACGGGCTTTATTTTAGGCGTGAATTTGCCATCGGATCGGGTGTTATTGGTCAAGTCGTATAACGTGAATTTTTATCGCCCGCTTAAAAAAGGACAAATCGGGGCAGTGGCAACCTTAACCGATGAACAACGCCAGTACATTTTGGATACGCCAAAGGGTGACATGGTGATTCCGTGTGTGATTGATGATAGAAGCTCTGATAAAAAGGCGAGCAGTGACAAAGACCCCATCACGGTCGAGATGACGTGGGCATGGATTCCTAAGGCAGAATTAAAAGCACGGCGTGACGGTAAGAAGGATAAATAACTTGACGACTTAGCCAATAAAAGCGGTTGCCATCATTGAACGGCATCCGCTTTTTTTATATAGCGGTATTACTGCAATTTTGCCAAGATTTCAGGCTTGATAATGCCGTCTAGTTGGTCGTAGTCCACAACCAACGTAGGCATACCCATGGCGTAAGGGGAAATTTCATAAGGTTGATATAAAATCTCAATGCCGTCCGCCCCAAACGTCACGTTGTCGCTGAGCGAAAACGTCCAACCCCGTTCATAGTCCTCCGCATTGGCATCAGGCATAGCGTGCCGAATCCACTGCCGATAGGCTTGATGGGCTAAGGCTTCAAACTTGGGCTTTTGCTTGGGCAATAGCATATCATCGAGCGTTATTTGCTGGCGAGTATTTAGGTCGAAAACCATATTTTCGGTAAATGGCAAACCGTGTGCCCCGCCCATATAGGTATAGCCATCAATGGCAAACAATTCAAAATCGTCAATGTGTCCCTGATAGCGTGGCATGACGCTTAGAGCGTAATATAACCCTGAGTCTTTGGGCAAAGCGTCTAACTGACGCAGGCTAAACCGATTGAGAGCCTCTATAATACCAGCCGGTTTTGGGGCGTCTTCCACCATGCTTGTGCTACCAATCGCAATCTCTTCAATACGGCGATTCATCTGCACATTTAGCCAAACTTGATTGGTGTCCACATAGACGACCTCAATCGATGGGCAGTTTTCTTTCTCATAACAGGTTGCGGTGATTTGCTTAGGCAACTCATAATCCAAAGGCGTGGTGGCATATAGCAAACCGTCAACTTCGGCATTTGCAATCGCCGAGACTGTCAATCCGACCAATGCAAATAAACTGGTTTGGATAGATTTTTTTAAAGTTGGCATGCTCTTTTACTTTATACAATTCATTGATGGTTTACCGCTTAATGCTTTGGTTTAACACGTCGTTTTAATGCTCAAGGATTTAGTGCTCACGGGTATTGCTAAACGTCACTTCAGGATAACGCTCTTCCATGAGTTGCAGATTGACACGACTGGGGGCAAGGTAGGTCAAGTAGCCCCCACCATCAATTGACAGTTGGTCGTGGGCTTTCTTCTTAAATTTTGCCAAAGCCCCCTCATCATCGCAATGAATCCAGCGTACGGTGGCAATCGACACTGGCTCAAACGTACATTGCACCTTATACTCTTCTTTTAGGCGATGGGCAACAACTTCAAACTGAAGTACACCCACAGCCCCCAAAATCAAATCGTTATTAATCTGAGGCATAAATACCTGCGTTGCTCCCTCCTCCGAGAGCTGTTGCAAGCCTTTTTGCAACGCTTTGGATTTAAGCGGATCTTTCAGCACCACACGGCGGAACAGTTCAGGGGCAAAATGTGGAATGCCCGTAAAATTTAACTCCTCGCCTTCGGTAAAACTGTCGCCAATACCGATGGTACCATGATTATGCAATCCGATAATGTCCCCTGGGTACGCTTCTTCTAGGCTTTCTCTATCGCCTGCCAAAAAGGTCAAGGCGTCCGATACCCGTACGTCTTTGCCGAGGCGAACGTGGTTCATTTTCATGCCTTTTTCATATTTGCCCGAACACACCCGCAAAAATGCGATGCGGTCACGGTGGCGAGGATCCATGTTTGCCTGAATTTTAAACACAAATCCGCTAAACGTCGGCTCGGTGGCTAAAACTTCTCGTTCTTGCGTTGGGTGGTCTTTGGGGGCGGGTGCATGGGCAATGAGCGTGTCCAAAATCATGTTTACGCCAAAGTTGCCGAGTGCCGTGCCAAATAGCACGGGGGTCATTTCCCCTTTTAAAAACGCCTCTTCATCAAAATCTTCTAATGCCATTTGCACCAGCTCCAGCGACTCTTCAAAGGCAGCAAACGCCAACTCGCCCAGTCGCTCTCGCACATCAGGATAATCGTAACCATCACGAGTTTCGATTTCGGTAATCTCTCCGCCATGCCCTTTTTCATAAAAATAGGTTTTGTCCTCGGTCAGGTGATACACGCCAACAAAGTCTTGCCCCATGCCGACGGGCCAAGTGAGGGGAACGCATTTAATACCAAGCACGGTTTCGATTTCGTCGAGTAGTTCGAGTGGGTCACGGATTTGGCGATCTAATTTGTTGACAAACGAGATGATGGGGGTGTCCCGCATACGGCACACTTCCATCAGCTTGATGGTGCGTGCCTCCACGCCTTTTGCCCCATCGATGACCATGAGGGCACTGTCCACCGCCGTGAGCGTGCGGTAAGTGTCTTCACTAAAGTCGGCGTGACCTGGGGTGTCGAGCAGGTTAACCATGTGGTCGGCATACGGAAACTGCATGACCGACGTGGTGATAGAAATGCCCCGTTCTTGCTCCATGCTCATCCAATCTGACGTGGCATGACGGTCGGATTTGCGAGATTTGACCTCGCCTGCCACTTGGATGGCTTGCCCCCACAACAACAGCTTTTCGGTCATGGTGGTTTTACCCGCATCAGGGTGCGAGATGATGGCAAAGGTGCGACGGCGGGCAACCTCATTTTTTAGGGTTTGCGGATTGACGGTCATGGTTTACTCAGCAACTAAAATAGAAAAATGGGCGTATTGTAAGGTATTTTTGCAAGCCGTGCAGAGGCTTCGCATTTGTTTTATTTGCATTACTTGCACAGGGTGATACAGTGTAAAAACGCAATTTGGTATATCATGGATATGCTTAAATGTTGTTTTTGAACAAAGTAATTTAATTCTTCGCCAAAAAGGAATCTTATGAAAACATTGTATTCGACCAAAGCCACCGTAACTGACGGACGCGTGGGCAAAGCCACCTTAAACGACAGCGATTTGACCATCAACATGACTCCGCCCGGCTCAGGGAAAGACGGCAACAACCCAGAGCAACTATTTGCCATGGGTTATGGTTCATGTTTTGATAGTGCGTTAGGTGTGGTCAAAAAGATGGAAGGGGCAAGTTTTGGCTCAACCACAGAGGTGAGTGTTGAATTGTTGCAAGGTGACAATCACGACTACAATTTAGGTGTAAAAATTCATGTTATTGTAGAAAGCACCGATTTATCGGCCGCCGAGGTGCAGAAAGTGGTGGTTAAAGCCGATGCAGTTGGTCCCTTTTCCAACGCCCGTATAGGCAATATTGTTGGTGAGGTTACTTCAGAAGTGAAGTAAATTTTTGTCAGATTGATTGTTAAATATCGAACCCTCAAGCTAAAGGTAGCCTGAGGGTTTTTTGTTATACTAACCGCACTTTCACCCTTTTTATTCGACAAAAAGCCTTTAAATAAAATAAATAAGTGCCGTTATGACCTCTTCTGATTCCACTCAAAACCCTTCATCATCAAATACAAACCAGCCCCACACCTCGCACGATGCTCTAAATCCCAACGAATTGCCCAAGTTTTCGGACATGGTAGACGTGGCAACGATGGACGTCAGCCACATCAATAAAGACCAACCGCCATTTATTTTGGTCGATGGGTCATATTATCTGTTTCGCACCTATCACGCATTGCCCAAAACCATGATGACCACGCAAGGCTTGATGACCAACGCCATCAAAGGCACATTGAACGCCCTGCATAAGCTGATGCGACGCTATCACCCCACACACATGGCGGTGGCGTTTGACACCAAATCGCCCACCTTTCGCCATACGATGAGCGAGGAATACAAGGCAAACCGCCCCAAAATGGACGTCGAGCTTGCCGAGCAAATCCCCTACATTCATCGCCTGATTGCTGCCCTTGGCATACCCATACTTCGTATTGAGGGAGCGGAAGCCGACGATATTATCGGTACGCTCACCTATCGGGCATTGGCAAAAGGTCATCACGTGGTCATTTCCACAGGCGATAAGGACATGGCTCAACTGGTGAATGAAGCGGTGACGCTTGAGGACAGCTTTAAAGGGGCAGTTACCGACGTGGCAGGCGTGCAAAAAAAGTTTGGTATCACGCCTGCCCAAATGGTCGATTATTTAACCCTGATGGGCGATGCATCCGACGGCATCAAAGGTGTGCCTGGTATTGGTAAAAAAACAGCGGAGAAACTCTTAAATGAATACGGCAGTTTGGGCGAAATTTTAGCCAATGCCGAAAACATCAAAGGGCGAGCGGGCAAAAACCTGATTGAGCATGCCGATGACATTCCCATGAACAGCCAGCTTGCGACCATCGTCACCAACCTTGAGATTGGGCAAGATTGGGAAGATTTGCGGATTAACACCGACCCCACCGCCTATATCGACGAACTTCGGGCGATATATACCGAGCTGGAATTTAAAAATGAACTCGCCTCGCTCGACCACCCCCACCACCCTGCCAATGCCCAAAGTATTGACGACAGCAAACAAGCCAGCGAGGCACGAAATCAAGCCAGTAAATCGCAGGGACAAAACAAAATTGTTGATAACATCAAAGCCAGCAAAACTCACGATAAAGCATGGCACACGGTGCTAGACAAACCTGCCTTTGCCACCTTGGTTGAGCGTTTACAATCTGCCAAACAGTTTGTGATTGATACCGAAACCACCGATGTCGATTGGCGATTTGCCGAGATTGTTGGGCTGTCATTTGACTTACACCCGCACGACGCCTATTACATTCCCCTCACCCATTCGCTTGAGGGCGATGAACTGACTGCCAAACAACTCGACCGAGAAGAGGTACTTGCCACCCTTAAACCGATTTTAGAAAACCCTGCCATCGGCAAAATTGGTCAACATTTAAAATATGACGCTCATGTGTTAAGCCGTTATGACATCAACCTCAATCTCGACATAAAGAACTGGGCAATGGATACCATGTTGGCCAGTTACGTTATCAACGCCGCCGCCACACGACATGGCATGGACGACCTCGCCCGTCATTATTTGCACACGCAAACCATCAGCTTTGAGGACGTGGCTGGCAAAGGGGCAAAGCAAGTCACCTTTGACCAAGTCGCCATCGCCATTGCCAGTGATTACGCTTGCGAAGATGCCGACATCACTTATCAGTTGTTTGAGTTGTTTCAAAACAAATTGACCAATGGCGATAACGCTGACATTAATACCCGCTTATTGCACCAATTAGAAATTCCTGTCGCTCAAATTCTTACGCAAATGGAAGCCGACGGCATTTTACTCACACGCGCATTTTTAAATGAACTGTCTGCCCGTTTTGACGAAGAAATCACCGCCCTAGAAAAACGAGCCTACGCCATTGCCGATGAAGAATTTAACCTCGGCTCGCCAAAACAGTTGGGTGAGATTTTGTTTGATAAACTGGGCGTGGTAGGCGGTAAGAAAACCAAGTCGGGACAGTATTCGACCAGTGAGGCAGTGCTGTCCAAAATCGACCACGAACTGGTCGATGTGGCATTGGAATATCGCAGCCTTGCCAAACTCAAAAACACCTACACAGATGCGTTCGATGCGGTTCATGCTGCCGAACATGCCCGACTGCAAAACAGTTAACTTCATCCGATGAGCCGCACGGGTAGGTAGAA
>JAAXIL010000163.1:0-4640 GCA_012270355.1 Psychrobacter sp. | reverse complement strand
ACACGGACCGAGTGCACTCCAGTTACCATCAAGCATTAACCAGAACGGGTAGGTTGTCGTCCACTGACCCTAATTTGCAAAACATCCCCATTCGCACCGCCACAGGTCGCCTGATTCGTCAAGCCTTTATTGCCCCTGAAGGTCGGGTACTGCTCGCTGCGGATTACTCACAAATTGAGCTACGTTTGATGGCTCACTTTTCTGGCGATGCCAGTTTAACCGAAGCCTTTAAACAAGGTTTGGACATTCACACTGCCACCGCCGCCGAAGTGCTGGGCAAGGCTGTGGACGAGGTAACCGCCACCGAACGCCGCAATGCAAAAGCGATTAACTTTGGTTTGCTGTATGGCATGAGTGCGTTTGGCTTGGCGAAGCAGTTGTCCATGAGCCGAGGTGAGGCACAGGACTACATCAACCTGTATTTTAGCCGTTACCCCGGCGTGCGTGCCTATATGCAGGACACCCGTACCGATGCCTACGACAAAGGCTATGTGCAGACCATTTTAGGACGCAGATTGTACACGCCCGACATCGAGAGCCGTAACCGCATGGTTAAGCAAGCCGCTGAACGTGCTGCTATCAACGCCCCGTTGCAAGGCAGTGCCGCTGATATTATTAAGCTGGCGATGATTGCGGTGGATCAGGTGCTTGACGATAACCATGCTGACAATGCCAAAATGTTGCTACAAGTGCATGATGAATTGGTGTTTGAAGTCGATAGCGACAAAGCGGACGAGATTGGCGGTGCGATTAAGACTGCCATGCAGAATGTGTTGTCTGACACTGCCAAAGAGCTGGGCTGGGACATTGATTTTGCCGTACCACTAGTGGTTGAGGTTGGCATGGGCGAAAATTGGGACGATGCTCATTGACCTACATATCCAACGTCTGCTCACCGCCACCATTTACAAACATGATTTGCCCGCTCACCCAGCTTGAGATGGGTGTGACAAAAAAGAGCACTGCCCCTGCGATGTCTTCGGCTTCGCCCAACCGTTTGATGGGCGTGTGAGCAAACAACGTGATTTGTCATCAAACTGTCGTAATCGCTTGCTAACTTAAAGGGACTGTGCTAAAAATTCATCAGACATGATGAAAAGGACGTTTCACATGGCAAGTTATTTGTTTTCTAGCAATGGTTTATCGATAGCCCAATCGATAAAATTACTATCATTCGTTGGGGCAGGCTTATGTTAGCCTCTGCCCCTAATTCTTCCGATCCTTCCAAAATTTATAAATCTCATTCAAACCCTACTCACCGCTCAAGATCGTGGGCTTCTCGCGCTGCTAACCGTCAACCGACCGATTCTCAGCCTGACTTTCAAACCACTCACCGTCAACAGTTGAGACGCTGGTGGGAATTTCAAACCCTCTACAACTTGCTGTCTGCTAAGTCGCCCCATGACTGGTTTCAACGTAACATGACCTCAGCTCCGGCTCAATCTTCTTCGCCAAGCAATCCGTCCACGCAACATCTGTCCAATCAAGCGTTGCCAAATTACGCCCATCCGAAAAGTCGGCAAGGACAAATCAAACGGCAACGGGAATGGATATATCTGACGCACTATCTTGCCATCCAAGGTTTAAATCCGATTCACATTATTTCAGGCGAGGACGATGGGCGAGAGCCAGATTTCACGCTGATTTTTTATGATGAGGGGTTGTATTATGTCGGTGTGGAACTGACGACGTTGCCCCGTTTGCGAGACCAAATGGGCGAGAACGATTTGATTGGTAAACGGTGGTATTGGCAAAGCCTACAAGCGATGGCAAAAAAACGAGCAGACAGCAGCGACAACCCACAAGACGGTTCACCCTACTCACGCTTTCGCTTGCCTGTCAAAACCTTGTATATGCCAGCCGATGATTTTGCCAAATGCCAAGCTAACATTCAACAAAACCCCCAGAGACGAAAAGACGTGCTACCCCTCACGCACACCGACGTGGATGCTGGGCGGGAGACAAAGGCTCATAAGGCATCGGCGTATCACACCCGGCGTCCGCTCGATGAGTTGTGGCTACTGGTGCATACCGATAAATATCAGCCCAATGGCATTTTGCAATCTAGTGGGCAACGGTTGACGCATGATAGCGAGTTTGACCACATCCACATCACCCGATATCCGAGTCATAAAGTGGTGGGGGTGAGTAAAGAGAGGCATCATAATTAATCTTTAGATTTTGAAGTTACGGTCTGAATTTGATAGCTTTTGGCACGTTGTTTAAAATACTCGCTATTCAACTTTTCTGTTTTAATTAAATCCTGACGTAAAGAGTTGATTTAGGATGGCGTTAATAACGTACCGATGAATCTGTTTGTCATCTTTGAATGGGCATCTTGCTTCTGTTTCTGTAAACTCTGCATAGTCATAGCCAAAGTTTGAAAGTCATTACTATTCAATATTTAGTGGCGAGTTCTGTTGCAATGTCTGTTGGCATACCAATCACCAATAAACTGGACTCAGGCGTCCATTCACCGCTCGGATCCACGCCCTCACCTTCAAAATAAATCCATCTATTATCAATATCTTGTTTAAGCTGTTTTAGCCGTTTTTTGTTGTCGATCGGGCTTGTTGATTGGCTATAAGGGTTACATGCAGTGATATAAACTGCCTCTGTCGCATCATGTTTATTTAGCAAATTTATCAAAAATTCGCTTGGCTCATCGATTTGCAAGGTGTGTCTGTTCAGATGATAAAGGACTTGATAATGCGTATTTTGATACGCATTGATGAGTTCTGAAGTGATGGCTGACATTTCAATCATTACTCCTTAAGCTGATTAATTGGCGAGTTGATATGATTGAAATTTTAACACAAGCATACTTGTCACAAACCCACCTTAAACCTGCTATCATACGCCCATTTGTGTTTGACTGTTTTATCATGCGTGCCTCCACTCAACATCTGCAACAACGACTCTCTACCCCTGCCCAACATCCGTTAATCGATAGGCTTTCCCGCTTGCCGTTTGGTGTGACTTTGCTCATTTCATGGCTAGCAGGGGCGGTGTTCACCCTCTCGCTTGCCCCGTATGGCGTATGGCTATTGGCAGTATTATCGCCTGCGGTGCTCTATGCTTTGTTATTGCCCAATATGACGGCCGGGCGAGCGTTTGCTATTGGTGAGGCATACGGTATGGGGCTGTGGTGCGTGGGGGCGTTTTGGCTTTATACCTCCATTCATACCTATGGTAGTGTGCCAATACCGTTAGCTTTGTTGGCGATTGCAGTGATGGGGCTGGGCATGGGCTTGTTTCATGCGGTGCTGGCGGTGCTATTTAATCGGTCTGTGGGCAAACAACCGCGGGCAGTTGCCTCGCTATGGGTCATTCAAGATTGGCTAAAAACATGGCTATTTACAGGCTTTCCGTGGTGGTTTGGGGGCTATGCGTTCACGTCCGAGCGGTGGCTGTCATCGCTTGCCCCTGTCGCTGGCGTATTTGCCGTGTCGTTTGTGGCGGTGCTGTTTGCAGGTAGTATGGTTGAACTTGTGCGACGTCGGTTTGGCTTTATGTTGGCAAGCGTGGCGACGTTGGCACTCAGCATCGGGCTATGGCTCATCAATCTGCAGTGTACGCAGGCAAAAAATACCGCCCCGCTCAATGTATCGCTCATTCAAGGCAACATTCCGCAAGACCTAAAATGGCTGACCGAATACCGCCTAAAAACATTAGAAATCTATGGCGAACTGACCAGCACAGAGTGGGGACAAGATATCATCGTGTGGCCCGAATCATCCATTCCGATGTTTCAAACCGATGCCCTACCGTTTATTAACGAGATGGTTAAAGTCGCCAATTTGACGGGTAGCACTTGGGTGACGGGCGTGCCCTATAAAGACGAACAGGCGTTTGATCCTACCATTCATCCGTATGCCCCGTTTTATAACAGTGTGGTCGCACTCGGCACAGACGCTGACGGCATCTATAAGAAGCAACGCCTTGTGCCGTTTGGCGAATACATACCGTTCCAGGGATTTTTAAACTTGTTTCCTGATTTGGCGGGCTCTAAAGATGTGATGAATTATAGCCGAGGCACGGTAAACCAAACCCCGCTAAATGTGCGGGGCAATGACATGGGTGTGGCGATTTGCTATGAAGTTGCCTATCCCGACACCACGAGACGCAATGCCAAAAACACCGATTTTTTATTGACCATCTCCAACGATGCGTGGTTTGGCACGTCAGCAGGACCACTGCAACACTTGCAAATGGTGCAGTTGCTGTCTTTAGAGACGGGTAGTTGTTTTTTGCGGGGGAGCAACACGGGCGTGACTGCCATCATTGACCACAACGGCGATATCGTTGCCAAAGCCCCACAGTTTGAACGCACCGTGCTACGAGGCAAGGTCGAACCTCGAACGGGCATCACGCCTTATGTTCGCTTTGGTAATTATCCAATTTTAGCGGTGGTGTTTTTACTGTTAGCCCTAAGCGTACTCGGCAAACTTGCCAGCCGTCGTTAAATTGGTACTTTTATAAATTTTACTATACTTTTTTTGCCACTTCTCTCGAAGCAATGCCTTTCTCCTACCTTAAGTAAGCAAGAGGAACGGCTCCCTACCCTTGCTAAGGGGAGGGCTGGAGTGGGGTCATTCGATATGTTTATATTGAGTAGTAAATTGAGAGATTTACGACAT
>JAAXIL010000074.1 GCA_012270355.1 Psychrobacter sp. | reverse complement strand
CCGATTCGGTTTATTGACTGAGCCTGTATTTTTAATCAGCTACTTATTATTGATGGGTATTTTTTAATTTTAATTTAGACAAAATACATTGTTATTCTTACTGAATAGTTGGGCTTTTGTTTTGAGTTTTGCTATAGTAAAACCATTTTATGGGTTTGATAAGCGACACTACGGATGAAAAACTTTAATCTTGGCAAAAAAAAGAAGCCCGCTCCATCCAATACTTCAGCAGATATGCCTACTCCTCCAAAATCCAAATCCAAACTACCTTTTATCAAATCAAAGGCTCGTCCTACTCCTATCCATAACAAATCAATCGATGCACCCAAGGGCACTATAGCTTCGCCTTCTTTAACACAAAAACCTGGTGGATTATTAAAAAAAACGCCTAAAAAAAAACAAGCTAACTGGCTATTGGTTATGATTTTGCTTGGCATTATATTGGCAGGATTGTGGCTATATTTCACAAAATTTGCCGATAATGAGCCGACATTAGCTCCTTCTATAACCGAAACTGCTGTTGAGTAGAATAATGCCAACAATGTAATAAAGGAAGTTGACCCCTCGTCCGCAACCGACGTTTCAACAATGACGACAGATAATGATACAAGTGATAATAACGCCACCTTGGCAAATTTTCCCGACCCCGAAGAAATTCTAGAAGCTCCACTTCCTGAAAATGAAGTGCTTGCCAAAGAGGAAATCCAGCGTCTTGAAGACCAGCAAATCCAATTGCAGGAACAAGAAAAGCTTATCGCAGAACAGGTGGCGATGATGGATGAATTAAACGCTAAAAAAGCAGAGCAAATTGAGTTATTAGAAGCTCAAATTGCCCAACTTGAAGCTCAATAAATTTTAAGGATTGATTTGGCACGCATCTCTTTGACGCATGAGCCTATTCTCAGAAGCCAAGCGGGGCTATTGATTTTACCCGTCAGTGATGACGGCAGTGTACTCGACCCCGTGTTGGCTCGATGTAAAACATTATATCCTGACAATTACCTTGCGTATCGCCGTGCATGTATAGACGGGGGATTTAAAGTGGGGCAATGCTTGGTCACCAAACGCCAGCTTGAGCAGTCAGGTTTGGGAGCCAATAGCACAAATAACCAGCCGATTTATATCGCAAACTTGGCTGCCACCGACCATCCCTATCATCCTATTCGCAAACGCTGGCTAGTTGAGACGTTGCAATCATTGCAACCTGAGCTTATCCGATTAATCCGTTACGACGGTTTGCGTCGCATCGCTCTACTCGCTCGTCCCTTAATTTATGCCGAATATGGGCAAGATACTGATAACGCTGCGGCACAGATGCGAGTGCCGATCTTGGACTGGCAAACGGAAATTTTACCGATGCTAACTAAGGCATGGCAGGATTTACCAAAAGTGCGGATTGATATTCACGTGCCGAAAGGAATTGAGTTGACTTAAACCCATTTCCAAAAATCAAAATCTCATTGTCAAACTCGCTTGCTGTCCCACTTGTACTATCTTCACTCGTTTTCCGCAATGTTTTAATTTTTGGTTTTGATATAAATTCAACGTCTTATCTGACATCAATAACCCCCAATCCGTTTAGGCTGGGGGTTTTTGATGTAATAGATATAGGGATACAACCTTGCGTAACGTTTACGCTTGGTCAATACCTTTCATCGTCAGTTTAATGCGACCACGGTTGTCCACGTCTTGTACCAAGACTTTGACGGTTTGCCCTTCACTTAAGTGATCCGACACATTTTCCACTCGCTCATCGGTGATTTGCGAGATATGCACCAAACCATCGGTATTAGGTAATACGGTCACAAACGCTCCAAAGTCAACGACCCGAGCAACCGTACCCTCATACACTTTGCCCACTTCGACTTCAGCGGTGAGTGATTCAATGCGACGGATGGCTTCTTTTGTAGCAGCTTTGTTTTCGCCAAAAATACGAATCGTACCATTGTCTTCAATGTCGATGACCGCACCTGTTTCTTCGGTCAACTGACGGATGGTTGCCCCACCTTTACCAATCACATCACGGATCTTATCGGCATCAATGTTTATCACGGCATAATTCGGGGCATGAGCATTGATTTCAGTACGGCTCGATGCCAATACTTTGTTCATCGCCTCTAGGATATGGATGCGACCTGCATGGGCTTGCTTAAGTGCTTGCTCCATGATATCGGGCGTGATGCCTTCAATCTTAATGTCCATTTGCAAAGCGGTGATACCATCTTTCGAGCCTGCCACTTTAAAGTCCATGTCGCCTAAATGATCTTCATCACCCAAGATGTCCGAGAGTACGGCAAAACGGTCACCCTCTTTCACCAAGCCCATCGCAATACCAGCAACAGGGGCATTCATTGGCACGCCTGCATCCATCATAGCCAGACTCGCTCCGCACACCTATGCCATTGATGATGAACCGTTTGATTCAGTGATTTCTGACACCACTCGAATCACATACGGAAAGCGGTCTGCGTCTGGCAACATGGCTTGTACGCCACGTCTTGCAAGGCGACCATGCCCAATTTCCCGACGTTTTGGACTGCCCTCCCGTCCAGTTTCTCCCACCGAATATGGGGGGAAATTGTAATGCAACATAAAGTGGTCTTGTTTAGTGCCTGATAACGAATCAACTAAGTTAACGTCACGGCTATTGCCTAGCGTGGTAGTTACCAAAGCTTGTGTTTCTCCGCGAGTAAACAACGCCGAACCGTGCGTGTAGGGCAACACACCCGCTTGAATATCCAACGCCCGTACGGTGTCGAGATCACGTCCGTCAATACGAGGTTTGCCTGACAAAATGTTGTCTCGCACCGTGCGATACTTCATGTCATCAAAAATGGTTTTGATGGCGGACTTTTTATCCTCATAATCTTCAGCTGTCTCGTCACCGGCTAAAGTCTCAATCGCTTTGTCGTTAATCTCATCGCGTTTGGCAGAGCGGTCTTGCTTTTCGTTGATGGTGTAAGCTTGTGCCACCTGATCGCCAAACTGGCTTTGCATTTGTTCGCTTAGCGTTTTGTCATTTTCGGGAGCAACGAATTCCTGCTTTTGCGTGCCAACCGCTTTGGCAAGTTCAATGATGTTATCAATCACGATTTGTTGCTGTTCATGCCCATACAACACCGCTCCGAGCATCTGATCTTCAGACAATTCTTTGGCTTCCGACTCCACCATCAACACGGCAGATTTCGTGCCTGCTACCACCAAATCTAAATCACTTTGCTCCAGCTCTTTAATAGATGGGTTTAATACATATTCGCCATCAATAAAACCCACTCTCTCTCGACCAATTGGTCCATTAAAGGTTGCGTTAGAAATGGCAAGTGATGCCGACGCTCCTATGATGGCTTCAATGTCAGCATCGTGCGTTTTGTCTGACGAAACAACGGTAGCAGAGATTTGCACTTCATTGACATAACCATCTGGGAATAGCGGACGGATAGGACGGTCAATCAATCGTGACGTTAGGGTTTCAAATTCGCTCGGGCGACCTTCCCGCTTCAAATATCCACCTGGGATTTTTCCTGCTGCATACATTTTTTCGGTATAGTTGACGGTCAGCGGAAAGAAGTTTTGTCCTTCTTTTGCTTCGTCTTTGACAACGGCAGCGACCAGCACCGACACACCGCCCATGTGCACAAGCACCGTGTTGGCTTGGCGGGCAATACGTCCTGTTTCCAAAATCACTTGCTGATTGCCGTATTGAAATTCTCTTGAAATGGTATTAAACATTGACATAATTTTCCTAATCTTTACGTTTTATTTGAATGGTTTTGCTCAAGTATGATATAGCCTCTAATTGATAAAAACAGTGTCTAATAAGAAGAACCTATTTCCATGAATTAGAAGCCGTTTATCTCAAGCAAAACAGTTTTATTTTACAGGGTTTTGCGGATGTTCACCAATCTATCTTAAATATAGTCAACAAAGCCTATGGTACAAAAATACAAAAAGGCATGACTGAATCCAATCATACCTTTTATAACATCTAAAAAAGCTTCAAACTTAGCGAATATCGGAAATTATTAACGACGTAAGCCAAGTTGTCCGATTAGCGTACTATAACGACTGGCATCTTTACCTTTTAGGTAATCAAGCAGTTTACGACGCTGGTTAACCATACGAATCAAACCACGACGGCTATGATGATCCGCTTTGTGCTCTTTAAAATGGTCTTGTAAATCGTTGATGCGAGCCGTCAACAGAGCCACTTGCACCTCTGGTGAGCCGGTGTCGTTCTCACCACGTTGAAATTCAGCAATGATTTGTTGACGATCAGTAGTAGTCAGCATAATGTTCTCCTGCGATGCAATTAGATAATGCCTCCATCATTCGGGTTATCCTTGCATCACAAAAGACAACCTAAAGATGTGGGCTAAAAAGGGCGGTTACTATAACAAAAAACGGCTGAGATGTCAGCCGTTTTTTGCACATACTAATCAAGTTAATTATTTAACTATAAACAAGTATTATTTTTTCTTAGACTCTAGGTTGTCACTGATGCCTTTAGCAGCCTCAGCATCGGACTTATCTGCTCCAGCACCTAGATTATCGTCTGCTTGGTTCTTAAGACCTGCAATTTCTGAATCAGATTTTTGCTGCTCAAACTTTGTATCATTTGGATTAGGTTGTCCCATAACTTTCTCTCAGCTTAATTTGTATAACTTCAATGGTTATAGTTAAAAACGGCAATTTTCAGCTTTATAATTACTTTTTGCCTTCTTCTTCAACTTTCTCTACCGCATCCTCGCCAAGTTGCTTTTCACTGACACTTTCCGTCGTCGCATCGGCAAGGCTTTCAGGGGTCATTTTATCGAACTCTTTTTCAATGGCATTATCGACAGCCTGCATCGGTTTATCACTCATTCCATCCTCCAAATTTTATTTTGAATTACTTTAAATCAAAATCTTAAACATTAACAGCTTTATCAATCGCATCTACAAACGCATCAATATCGTCAGGGGTACGAGAGGTAATAAAATTACCATCTTGCTGCACTTCTTTGTCAACAAAAGTAGCTCCACCGTTTTCCAAATCAGCTTGAAGCGTTTTATAAGCGGTCAATGTTTTACCTTTGGCAAGCCCGGTATTCACAAATATCCAAGGGGCATGGCAAATGGCAGCAACGAGTTTTTCTGAATCGGCAAAAGCTTTTACCATGTTTTGGGCGGTTTCGTTAATACGCAATGCATCGGCATTAACCGTGCCCCCTGGTAAGACAATGGCATCGTAATCAGAGGCGTTCGCATCTTTGGCAAACAAATCTGCTGTAAATTTATCGCCTTTATCCGTGTGGTTTAAGCCTTGAACCTGTTTGTCATCGTTAGTCGTAATCAGCGTCGTGTTGTGACCCTTTGCCACAAGTTTATCATTCACGTCCTCATACTCGGCTTGTTCAAAATCCGTATCTAGTAAGAATGCAATATTTGCCATCGTTTAACCTCATTTATAAGTTTGAGTGAGTTGTTATAGATTTGTTTTGTTTGAAATCTACTCAATAATAATAATGGTTAAGGGCTACTGAGACGATAAGTTCCCTGCAAAGAAATGTGTAAGGTTGTAAATTTTGTAAGAAAGTTATGAAAAAAAGGAGTGGAACTAAAGTTTGAACTTACAGATTAAGCATTTTCTTTGGTTGCAATCGCCCATTGCGGGATAATACCCCAAGACCAACAAATTGTTGATCATCCTGATAGAGACGCACGTCTAATGGATGGTTTTCACTATCTCTATCATCCGAGAATTCAGCTAAAGTTTGTTTCTTTAGTTCAGCTTCAAGCTCTGTAGTAATCAACGATTTAATATTTAGACGTTGCCCTAATCGCAGTCGTTGACAATCCGCTTCAGTCAGCACTAATGTGGGCATTTGCCCCAAGCATACGTCGGGTGATAGCAACTTTTCAAACCGCTCGTTTAAAGCTAGGGCTTCAAGATTGGTAAGAGTAATGGCATTGGTTATCGACAAATCGCCGACTGACGTGCGTCTTAAGGCAGTTAAGTGTCCGAGTGTTCCCAACCCCTTAGCAACATCCTCGCCCAATACGCGTACATAAGTGCCTTTAGAGCAGGTCACCGTAAGCTCAATAACATCCGCTTGAACGAGCTTGAGTTCTAGATTTTTAATGCTAATTGGGCGGGGTTCTCGCTCAACTTCAATGCCTGCTCGGGCATATTCATACAGCTTTTTGCCGTCTTTTTTGAGGGCAGAATACATGGGTGGCGTTTGCAACTGTTCGCCCATAAATGCTTGAGCGATTTCATTAAGCTGAGATTGAGTAAGGTTGGGAATGAACGCTGTGGCAATGGACTTACCTTCTGCGTCCCCCGTGTCGGTTTGAGTGCCGAGTTGCACCCGAGCAACGTAAGATTTATCGGCATCTAACTGGTAATGACTAAACTTGGTAGCTTCCCCCAGGCATACAGGCAATAGCCCTGTTGCCATCGGGTCAAGCGTGCCTGTATGTCCCGCTTTCTTGCTATCGTGCTCGGGCGATTTAAATAACCACTTTACTTTTGACACCACCTGTTGTGAGGTCATGCCTTGCGGTTTGTCGATTAAAATCACCCCACTGACTTTTTGCTTAATCGTTGGGCGATTGCCGTTAGTGTTATTCGGCGTCGTCATCTGTATCATCGCCTATAGAGCTGGCGTTGGCTTTGGAAATCAGATCCATCATATAATTGCCACGAGCCGTCACTTCATCATAATGAAAACGAAGACGAGGCGTGGTGCGGGTTTTTAGGCGATGCGATAGCTCGGTTCGCAAAAATCCTGCCGCATTGTTAAGCACATCCAAACTTTGCTCATGGCTGGTTTTGGTCATGGCATCATTCATTTCGGGTTCCATCACCGTCACATAGACATCGGCATAGCCCAAATCTGAGCTGACTTTGACAGAAGTGATGGTGACAAATCCAGTCAAACGGGTGTCGTTGACGTCATCCCGAATCAGTACCGCAAGTTCCCGCTGAATCTGATCGCCTAAGCGTTGTAGTCGTTGGTTCATAATTATTGGAATTACCTTTAATCCTAAATTCAGTTATAGCCAATCCAGAATGCAACGGGTACAAGGCAGACGAGTGAAGATAGTACAAACAAGTACAGCGAGTGAGTCTAACACCGTAACCGTTGTATTTTGGGCAAGCTATATATAAAAAAGACCTATCAGGCTGACCTGCTAGGTCTTTAATGAGCATTTATTATTGAGCAAAAATAAGCAAGTTAAATCGTGCGTTGAATCTCTTGAATTTCAAACACTTCGATTTTGTCACCTGCTTCCACATCGTAGCCTTTAACCGCTAAACCACATTCCATGCCTGCTCGTACCTCGTTCACGTCGTCTTTGAAACGGCGTAGCGATTGCAGTTGTCCCGTAAAGATGACTTGATCATCACGCAGAACTCGAATTGGCTTGTTACGATAAATCGTACCTTCAACCACCATACAGCCAGCGGCAGCCCCAAATTTGCTCGAGCGGAACACTTCCCGCACCTCAGCAATACCCAAGATTTTTTCACGGTGTTCAGGGGATAGCATGCCACTCATGGCAGCTTTCACATCATCAATTAAGCCATAAATGACGCTGTAGTAGCGGATATCGAGGTCAGCTTCATCAGCTTTGCGTTTGGCAGTGGTGTCAGCTCGCACGTTAAAGCCAAGCAGTACCGCTTCGCTCGATTCGGCAAGCGTGACGTCAGATTCAGTAATCGGTCCAACACCTGAGCTAATCACTTTTACCTTGACTTCATCGGTTGACAACTCATTTAACGCAACCAGCAAGGCTTCAAGCGAACCACGCACATCGGTTTTGAGAATAATGTTTAAGAACGACACATCTTCTTGACCCATTTGCTCAAACATGCTTTCTAATCGCATCTTGTTTTGGCGTTCAAGCTGGGCTTCCCGCTCACGGTTCGCACGGAATGCCGCCACTGCACGGGCTTTTTTCTCATCAGAAACCACAAGGACTTCACTGCCCTCTGCTGGGGTATCGGGCAAGCCCAAAATTTCTACGGGAATCGATGGTCCTGCTGATTTAGTGCGATTGCCATCTTCATCGGTCATCGCTCGTACTTTACCGTAAAACTCGCCCGCCAATACTAAGTCGCCTTGATTAAGCGTGCCTTTTTTAACCAACAGGCTGGCGACCGCTCCACGACCTTTATCTAAACGAGATTCAATGACTACCCCTTGAGCCGCACCATCGGTTGGGGCATCGAGTTCCATGAGTTCGGCTTGAAGGCTGATAAGTTCCAACAGGTCATCAATGCCCTCGCCCGTTTTGGCAGATACCCGAGCCATTGGCGTGTCACCACCCCAATCTTCGGATACGACTTCTTTGGTTGTCAACTCATTCAAGACACGGTCAGGATCTGCCGAGTCTTTATCAATTTTGTTGATGGCAACGATAATCGGTGTTCCTGCCGCTCGGGCATGGTCGATTGCCTCTTCGGTTTGTGGCATCATGCCGTCATCAGCGGCAACAACAATCACCACAATATCCGTTGCCTGAGCCCCTCGTGACCGCATGGCGGTAAAGGCAGCGTGTCCAGGTGTGTCAAGGAAAGTAATCACGCCACGATCGGTTTCGACATGATACGCTCCGATATGCTGGGTGATGCCCCCTGCTTCGCCTGACGCAACCTTCGCTTCCCGAATTTTATCCAGTAGCGAGGTTTTACCATGATCCACATGTCCCATGATGGTGACCACAGGCGGACGGGTTTGCACATTACTGCGACGTTCGGCAACCGCATCTTGCAGTTCGTCCTCGACACGAGTGTCACTAACGGCAATCGGGTTATGCCCCAACTCTTCCACCACTAAGCTAGCTGTCGCTTGATCGATACTGTCAGACTCTGACACCATCTCACCCATTTTCATGAGCATCTTAACGACTTCACGGGCTTTGACTGCCATGCGTTGTGCCAAATCAGACACCACGATTTGTTCGCCAATTTCCACGTCATAAACGATTTCTTCAACCGGCTTTTTGAAGGTATGCTGTCCTGCTTGGCTGGATTTTAAGCCATGCCGACGGTTGCGAATTTCCCGCTCTTCTTGGCTTTTGCGGCGACGTCCGCGGGCTGCCGTGCTTGACGACCCCCGTTTAATTTCACGACGTTCTTTCTCAAACGACTCTTCTAGAGCTTCACCCACCAAACCTTCGGCAAGTGGCTCATCTTTACGCACTTCAGCAACTGGCTCTTTATCCGAATATTTGCCCGCCATTTTTCGCATTTCTTCAAGCGTACGCTTTTGAGCTTCTTCAGCTTGTTTGCGGCGAGTTTCTGCCTCAATTTTACGTAGGCGTTCTTCTTCGGCTTCCCGTGCTTCTCGCTCTTTGCGTTCTGCTTCGGTTTCTACCTTCGGCGGGGCTTTAGCGACTGCCTTTTTCTTCACATTTGCTTTGGCATCATCCGCAGCCTTACTACCTTTTTTCACCACCACGCTGGCGACTTCTTCATCGCTTGCGGTGTCCGATTGTCCGCCACCCAAATTCGCCCGCATTGCCGCTAAGGTTGCTGCTTGACGTTCTTCCGCCTCTTTTTTAGCCTGTTCTTTTTGCTTGGCTTCTTGCAACGCCCGCTCTTTAGCTTCAGCAACTGCCTTTTCTCGAGCAGCAATTTCTTCGGCTAATTTATTTGGGTCAGGCTTTTCGAATACTTTTTTCTTTCGCACCTCGACGTTCACGCTTTTGGCTTTGCCTGATGATCCCGTGACTCGAGCGGTACTCGTGGTCTTGGATTTTAGACTAATGCGACGCTTGCGTTCTTGCCCGTGCGACTGTTTTAGGTATGCCACCAATTGCTCTTGCTCAAGCTCGGTGACCAGGTCGTCCTCGCCACGCTCAGGCATCCCCGCATCAACGAGTTGCTGTTGCAACTCACTGACGGTTTTGCTGACCATTTCTGCGAGTTCTTTGACCGTTTTATCTGCCATTATGTCTAACCTATTATGTTTTTAAATCTGGTGTTATTACGATTAAAATTGACTTAATGGGTATTCACCGATTAAGACAAAAATGAATTTGAACGTTAATCCGACCCGCAAAACGAATACATTCAGATTCGTTTTGCCGTTATAAAAATTTGTTAATGATTCGATATGTTAACGCCAGTCTTAACTGAAGGTAGCAATCGAAACCTACCATCAATGATTGCTTGTAATGCGATTTAAGACGCATCGTCAGACTTATCACTTGACGCATCATCTGAAGCATCGTCAGTTTCGTCGAACCAAGATGCTCGAGCAGTCATGATAAGCTGTCCCGCCAACTCGCTACCCAGCCCCTCAATGTCTTCGATATCAAAAATGGCTTGCTCCGCCAAATCATCTACGGTAATGATATCTTTTTGAGCGAGTTTATACGCCAAATCTACCGTCATGCCTTCCATATCCAAGAGCTCTTGGCTTGGCTCTTTCATGTTTTGCTGTTTGACCAATTCATCGGCAATCACCACTTCTTTGGCACGCTCTTGAATCATCTCGATGGCCTCATCGTCCAAACCTTCAATATCATAGAAAGTTTCAAACGGCACATACGCCACCTCTTCGATAGTGGTAAAACCCACATCAACCAAAGCTTGAGCCAAATCTTCATCAACTTCCAATTTATTATAAAATAAATCGATATAACCTTTGGTTTCGCTTTGTTGTCGCTCAAGATATTCTTCTTCGAGCATCATATTAAGCTTATAACCTGTCAGTTCTGAGGCAAGGCGAACGTTTTGCCCTTGTGCCCCAATCGCTCGAGCCAATTGGTCATTAGCACTGAACACAATGTCGGCGGTGCGGGCATCTTCATCAAGGATGATGCTATTCACATCGGCTGGCTCTAGAGCACTGATGATATATTGGGCAGGATCGTCTGACCACACGATGACATCAATGCGTTCACCATCCAAATCTTGTTGCACCGCCTGAATTCGAGTACCCCGCATTCCGATACATGCTCCAACCGGATCAATGCGATGGTCATTGGTTTTGACCGAAATTTTCGCTCGCACACCAGGCTGACGTGCCACATCCCGAATTTCAATGGTTTGCTCACTGATTTCTGGCACTTCTTTGGTCATCAAAGCCGCCAACATATCGGGGTGCGTGCGAGAAAGCAACAATTGTGCCCCACGATTTTCCCGATTAACATGATACAAAATGGCATTGATGCGAGATTGCACCGTCAATTTTTCATGGGGTAACATTTGGTCACGGGCAAGATAGCCCTCGGCGTTGTCACCCAAATCAATAATATAGCCATCTTTGGTTTGTTTTTTGACGATGCCATACAACATCTCGCCAATGCGTGGCTCAAACATATCCGCCGTCAACGCCCGTTCGGCTTCACGAATTTTTTGAATGATGACTTGTTTGGCTTGCGTGGCGGCAATGCGACCAAATTCAATCGATTCAATTTGCTCTTCTTTAATGTCGCCAAGTGACCATTCATTTTCATCAAGATCGCTGAGTGCCAACTGACAAGCGGGCATTTCGTGGTCTTCGTCCGCCACCACAGTCCAATAACGATAGGTGTCATAATCGCCCGTTTTGCGGTCAATATCTACCCGCAACGCCACTTCAGGCTGATCGGTATAGACCTTCTTTTTAGTCGAGACGACAAGGGCTTGCTCAATCGCTTCAAAAATATCTTCAGGATTTAAGCCTTTTTCGTTACTGACGGTTTCAACCACCGTTAAAATTTCACGACTCATGCGTTACCTACTTTTTGTTTTGTTATAAAAATTCAAGATTTTTTACTTCGGGCTAAAGCGACGATTTAAAAAGCATCAACTGCTATAAAACGCTTTTTATAATTACTCACTATAAATTAAGCTGGCTTTGTCCAAATTATCACCCTGCACCGTAAACTGTTGCCCATCGTCCAACGTAATATCAATCGAATGTTCATTCACAGCGGTTAATTTACCTGTCATCTTGCGACGTTTGGTCTTAGCATCTCCGTCAATTACAGGATGAATCAAACGCAGTTGTACGGTCTCACCCACATAATCTTGCATTTGTTCGAGCGAGAAAAACGAGCGGTCAAGCCCAGGCGATGATACTTCCAGCACATACTCACCTGCAATCGGGTCATGTACCTCTAACACACCACTGACTTGATGCGTCACTGCCGCACAGTCTTCGATCGTCACCTGCTTGTCTTGATTTTTGGCATCGGGCAAGGCTTCGATATAAATACGTAGCATCGAGCGACCCCCTTGTGGGGAAAACTCTACGCCCCACAATGCCACATCACAAGCCGCCACCGCAGGGGCAATAATTTGAGTAAGCTCAGTAATTTTATTGGATAGTTTCATGTCTTAAGATAATTTAAATGATTTATGTACCGTGCAATATATTATTCTAACTCATCAAGGTTGCGAATCAGTTAAACACAAATCGCAAGTACAAAAAAACCCACAAACATACTGGTGGGTTAAAAACACATAAAAAAGAGTAAGATTAAAAGTGGTAGCGGGGGCTGGATTTGAACCAACGACCTTCGGGTTATGAGCCCGA